>NZ_JADNKB010000005.1:0-293264 GCF_015555225.1 Clostridium sp. D46t1_190503_E9 | reverse complement strand
ATTTATTTAATTATATAAAAAATACCTATAGCCATAAACCCTTTTATTTAAGTGTCTAGTCTATAGGTATCAGTTTAAAACGCGAGCCCCTTTTAAAGCATTTATTTTACTTACTTTAAAGATGGTTTTAAACTTAAGTGGAAACTTTTGTCTATTATTTATATATGCGACAAAAAGGAAGTTCGAATTAGAACTTCCCTTTTTATCAGCTAATATAAAATTTATTTTGATATTGCTTCTTAATATATTTATTTAACTTCCATAGTTCCTGCTACTTTTGATTTTTCATCCATATGGAATGTATTTTTTGCTTCTTCATTTTTAAAGTAAACATTTCCATCTATTGTTGCATCTTCTAACGTTACTCCATTAGCTTCAATATATACATCTCCTTTAACTACTCCACCTTCTATTTTTGCATTTTCATCTTTAATTGTTAATTTAGGTGTAGTTAAAGTATATGATGCTTCTTTTACTTTATTTTCTCCATTTTTATATAAAGCTAATACACGTGATGCTGGTACCATCTTACTTGAATCATCTTTATCAGCCTTTTTAAAACCTGTATCTAATACTACTTCTTTTGTAGTATTTACATCGTTTTCTAGTATTACAATCCAACTTTCTCCAATGGCTCTAAATAAATTTGCTTCATCAGTAACACGTGATGGAGATGTTACCATATCTGCCTTATTTTCACCAGTACCATTATTAGTATTTGCACCGTTATTATTAGTTGCACCACCATTATTTTCAGTTACAGATGGTGTATTTTCGTTAGTATTACCACTATTATCATTTTTACTACATCCTACAGATAACAATGCTACCATAGTTAAAGGAATTATTAATGATTTAAACTTCATAGCAATGACCTCCTTAAGTTTTCTCAATAATAATTTTCCCTTATTTAAATAAATTATTTATATTATTAAATTCAATAATTATTAATTTAATCCTGTTAATAAATATAAGAATAATAAAATACTTATTATTGCGCAAATATTTGTAACTGCTTGCGATTTTCTTTTTTTAACACTTGCATCATTTCTATCTTCTGTTGCATAAGTAAATAAATGTGTAACTTTATATAAAATTTCTCTCATAATACCAACTCCTAAAATTTGTGCAAAAAGGATAGTAATAAAACTATCCCTTTTACTTTTTATTTTATATTTTTTATTTATAGGGCGCTTGATTGATCACAAGCAATTTCTGCTTGTTCCATTTCTAAGTTCTTCTTATCAGCATAAGCAACGAATGGTAAGTAAATTAATACTGAAACTGCAATGTTAATTAATGCTACAACTGCTCCTTGCCATTGTCCAGTTGCTAAGAAAGCAGATATTACTGGTGGACAAGTCCATGGAACTACTGCTGATGCTGGAGCTACGAATCCTACTTTACTTAATACATAAGCTATGATAGCTGAAGCAATCGGTGCTGCTATAAATGGTATAATATATATTGGATTTAATACTATTGGTAAGCCAAAGATAACTGGCTCATTTATGTTAAAGAATGCTGGACCTGTTGCAACGTTTCTAATTGATTTATTTATAGCACTCTTTGATTTAATTATCATAGCTATCATTAATGCTGCTGTTAATCCTGAACCTCCAAGATTTACATATGAATCTAAGAATTGGCTATTTATAATATTAATTCCTTCTGTATTACCAGCTGCTATAGCTGCCATATTTTCAGCTGTTAAAGCAAGGAATATAGAATTTATAACTGGTGCTAATATATTTGATCCATGTAATCCAAAGAACCATAAAAGTTGTTGTATTAATATTAATACTAATAATACTGGTAAAGAATTTGCAAGTCCCATTAATGGCTTTGAAATTAAGTTATATACATGTAGATAAACTTCTGCATATCCAAATGCTTCACAAATAGCAAATACTATTCCTACTAAAGTTAAAGTTATCATAGTTGGTAATAATGCTGAGAATGATCTTGATACTGCTGGTGGTACTCCATCTGGTAATTTGATAACTAATTTTTTATTTTGAGATAACTTAGCAAAGATTGTACCTGTAATTAAAGTAACAATTAATATAGTAATTAATCCTGATGGTCCAAGCCATTTTGTAAATATACCTGGTTCCCATCCAAGTGTTCCTGCATCAAATCCACCCCAAGTAACTGGAGCTTTATAAGCAAACATATTTGTAAATACTAAACTTGATGCTAGTGTAACTAATCCTGTTGCAAATCCATCAACATCATATGATTTACCTAATGCATATCCTATAGATATTGCAGCAAATAGTCCCATTAAGAACATTGATCCACCATACACATTTAGTGCAATTACATCTAGCCAATGTAGAGGTTGTCCTTCTACAAACAAATCTTTAACTGATTGAATCGGAAAATTGTGAATTAAAAGTCCGAAAGAACCAATAATCATAAGTGGCATTATTGTAGCAAAACCATCACGTATAGCTACTAAGTGTCTTTGAGCACCTATTTTAGATGCTATTGGAACCATATAACGTTCCATCCAGTTCATGAATCTTTCCATTTAAATTCCCCCTTAAAATTTTTGTTTATATTTACTGATTTTCTCTTAGAATATTCTTTATGCATAATTTCATTATAAAGAGTTAATCAGTTAATAACATTATTTAAAATCCTTTACATTGAATTTTATTTGATATTGTTTTCTTGACTATATATAAAGCAATTTGTGTGCCAAGTTTTTAAAATCCTTATTTTTCTTGAAAACCTTGATATATCTAGCTTTCAAGCTCTATTTTTTTACACACTTATTTTTCCCAGTCTGTGTAATTCCATTACACAAATTTATAAATAATTTATTTGTGTAATAATATGTTAATATTATTAATTATTTTTTTATTTTAATTTTAAATAGATATAAAAAAAATTCTGGTTTCGCCAGAATTTTTTTAATCACTAGATAATTTTACATTTACTATTTAATTTAAATGAGAATTTACTCCAAGGTTTTATATAGTCTAATAGAAATATTTCATCCTCAACTATCTTAGCAACTACATTAGTTTTTCCTGTGTTTTTCATATCTTTTAAAGCTACTTGTAACTCTCCTGCATATCTAGTGTATAAATCCGTATCAATTAAAATGTCCCCTCTTTTTATATCTACCAAATTGTATGGTGGGAAGCTTTCTCCCTTGTATTTTACTCTACTTTGAGTGCTTCTTGCCATATATTCTGAAGAATCTCCTCTATTAAAATGGAATTCTTCTAAAACTATTTTCTTATCTAAATCCCTTATCCCCTCTACTAATTCAACATTAAATTCTAGCATTTCTTTATTCAACTCACTTAATGCTTTAAGCTCATCCTCAGATGCAAAAGCATTTGCTATGATTATATCATCAATTAATCCAGTTGCAAAT
Source organism: Clostridium sp. D46t1_190503_E9 (assembly GCF_015555225.1). Lineage (NCBI taxonomy): Bacteria > Bacillati > Bacillota > Clostridia > Eubacteriales > Clostridiaceae > Clostridium > Clostridium sp. D46t1_190503_E9. Next base: position 289,870 of record NZ_JADNKB010000005.1, on the reverse strand, counting down.
AAATGCTTAGCTTGTATATCTATTGGTAAACCTCTATGCATTTCCAAAGTACATAGTCCTTCTGATACCGGCCAAGGTCCATGTTCTGCTGAAGGAGAATTCACAAAGGCAGCAGTTCTTATCCCTAACTCTTTAAATTGTTTACTTGAAGTTATAAAATTTTCATAAGATAAACCTGTATAAATATGTGGATAGAAATTGTGACAACCATAAAGATTATTTAAATTTGCTTTATAAGAAAGTATGTTGTCAACATATTTTGTTCCATTACTAATATTTAATTCTATTTTTAACCCATACTCATTAAAAGTCATAACAGATTCTTCATATCCACTAAACCCCATGTCAAGCCTTATACCTGATAGTCCCATTTCTTTAAATACTTTTAAATCAAATATAGATGCCTTTAATTTATTAAATACATTCGGATCTATATCAGCAATAACTTCCATATCATTTTCATTAGCTACACTTAATATATCTTTAAATTCATTTAAAACAACATCAATATTCTTATCACTTGCAGATATTAAACATGTAAATATTCTCTTAAAACCATATTTCGCAGCAAGTCTTATATAATCTTTTATTTCGTTAACTGAGGCATTGCTAGGGTATATTGAAATTCCTAAATTATTCATTTCTACATTCCACCTTATTTAACTTTTCATGAAGATCTATAATTTCTTCTGCTAAATCTTTTACAACTATTGATGTCATTAAGTGATCTTGTGCATGTACTAATAATAATGATACTTCACATCTATCTCCTGCTGCTTCTCCTTGAATTAAACTAGTTTGTGTTGCATGGGCATCACCTAGAGTTTCCTTTGATTTTTCTAGTAATTCTCTTGCTTCATCTATTTGTCCATTTTTCGCTAATTGCATTGCTTCCATTGCATAGCTTCTAGCTTCACCACTAAAGATTATTAGATCCATTATAATTTTTTCCATTGGTTACACCCCTTTTACGATTATTGCTACTTACTGCTCATTGATAGCGCTTGTTTTAAAACTTTTTCCCCATTCATTGTTCCATAATCTACTGTATTGATTACCTCTACTGGAACTCCTATTGGCTCGAATTTAGCTTTCATTTTGCTTAATAAAAATCTAACTTGTGGTCCTAATAATAATACATCTATTTCATTTTCATGTTTCTTTAATTCTGCCTCACCAACAGCATTTATTGTGCAATCGATTCCTTGAGCTTTAGCTGCTGCTTGCATCTTACTAACTAATAGAGATGTTGACATCCCTGCTGAACAAACAAGTAATATTCTTTTCATTTAAATTACCTCCTCATATATATAAATCCTTACACTATATCTATTAGCAATTTTAATGCCAAATTTAATCTAATAAAAATTTCACTTATTATCCATCTTGAAACCGCATATTTACTCACTTCCAAAATTACAAGCAAAATTCTTCAGTGTGTAACAATTGATTACACACATAACAATAACAATATATATTCATCTTTTTTTTACACAGATGTCTTATTATTAACTACCATTTTAACTATATGAGCCAATTCATTTTCTCCAATATTTACACTGTAGTTCTCTTCAAGAAGTTTTAAACATTGTTTTATAAGTATAAACTCTCTATTGTTTGAATGCCTAAATTCATTTAACATTACGAAAGGTGTTTCTTTTCCGCCTTTATTTAGCTTATCTATTAAGAAACAAATATGAATTAATATACCTATATTCACTTCATGTATTAGTTTAATATTTAAATGTTCTTCTATATTAATCAAAGTTTTCCTTATATCTCTTATAAGCTTATATGAATCAATATTATTTATCTGTTTCTCCATACTCTCTACTATCTTATAGTACTCTTCTTCTTGTGATATAAGCTTTTCTAAATCATCTATCCCTTCTCCAGATAAAATATCTGCTGCTGATATAAATGGTATATTAGGGACAAAGGTATTCAAAACACCAACAATAGCAAGTATATTATATTTTTGACTTAGTGACTCTATATTGCTATAAAAATCATCTTTATCTAATATATTAAGAGCATGAATTTTAATATTAATTTTGCTATTTATATTGTTTTCTATTATTTCTTTTAATCTTTGTGCTGAACCATCCCCAGTAAAGCATGAAGTAATTATTATACTTTCCTTTTGATCTATTTTTGATGCAGCCCCTTGAATTCCATATCTCTTAATTTCAAGGCAAGATTCATATATCTCTTTTAAACCTCTTCCATTTAATGCTTTTCTTCCTGCTTCTATAACTAGCAAGGTTGTAACCATATCAATAGTTTTTACTTTAATATCAGTTTCATCTTTTATCATATCTCCAAAGTTAGTTAAAGAGCCCATATCTACTAAAAGAAAAACTCCCTTTCCAGTGTGAATTTCTTTTACTTTTTCCATAGCAATCTTATACATATCCTCAGCCTTCATACTTAAAGGCATATCTAAAGCTTGCACGTATTCTTCACCTATTAAAGAATTTGCAACCTCTACCATAGATGAAGCAGTAGAATGTCCATGCATTATGACTAGCACAGCTACTCTTTCATCTTTTGCTTTATCTTGTTCATATGGATTAGTTGCTAAAAACATTGTTATATATCCTATTTCATCTAATGGTACTTCTATATTAAATTTTTTATCTATAATGCTAGCAACTTCCATTGATACAATAAACTCCCTAGCATATTCCCCTCTAATAAAGTTTAATTTAGGATGAAATATTTTTATACCTTGTCTTATTCTCTCTAAACTTCCTTGAATATGCAGAGCTAACCCAAAGTAAACTTTTTCATCATAGTCTCTATTTAACTTTTTAGACGCAAATAAAAGAATTTCTTCTACTAAATCTACTATCTCAACATCAACAACTTTTGATATTTCATCTTTTCTAAATTTTTCTGGTAAGTCTCTTATATATTTTCTAAAATATTTTTCTATATCTATATTTAAAATTTCATCAATTTCTTTTTCTTCTATTCCATCATTTTTTAACTCTTCTATTTTTTGTTCAATTCTGTCATAAAACATAGCTCTTTCTTTAAATTCTTCTAAGTTTTGGCTATCTTCTATTAATGCAATTTTATCTCTATATGAAAATTTAAGAACATCCCCCATATTGTTTAATATCTCATCAACTTCATCTCTATACTCTTGTAACTTCATAAGGCCCATTTTTACTCTCTGATGTAAATCTTCCTGATCAACTAATATATAGTCCTTATTTTTAGCTTTATATTTTAAGAATGCTCTTGCACAAGAAAGTTGAAGATCACTTTTTAATTGACCTATATTATTAGGACAATCATATAATAAAAATGATATTAATGCATTTTTATTAAAATAAATACTCTTTGAAACTCTTTGAGATTCATTTTCTATAAACTCTCTAAGCAAATAATATCTTTCTTTTATATTCTTCTCCTTTAATGATGGCAAGGTTATCACCATTGGTATTCTTCTGCTAAAAGTTTTAAGTAAGAATGATTGAGGATCTTCTGTGGTTGCTGCAATAATTTGTGCTTCCACATTAACAAGTTTTTCAGTATCTCCTAGCACTCTGAAATGTCCTTTATCTATATATGTAAATAACATTTCCTGACCTTGTGGAGATAACCTATGAATTTCATCTAAAAATAATATTCCACCATGAGCCTTTTTTAGCAGTCCATCTCTATCAGAATCAGCACCTGTATAAGCACCCTTCTTTACTCCAAATATTTGAGCCATAACTAGTTGTGGGTTATCTGCATAATCTGCACAATTAAATCTAACAAAAGGTGCTTCTTCTCCTATAACCTTTGACTCTATTGCAAAGTTATACATAGCTTCTGCAAACATAGATTTACCGACACCAGTTTCACCTAAAATTAAAGTGTGCAATCCTCTCGGAGGATATAATATTGCAGCTTTTGCTTGTTGAATTGGCATTTGTAAACTTAATTTAGCCCCAACTAATGTATCAAGAGTATTTCGCTTTATCTCTTTATAAGCTTTCTTAATTTCTTTTGACTTTTTATCTTCATTTTTAGTAACGCAGCTGTACTTAACTGGATGGCCTTCTATTTTGTTAAGAACTCCATCTTTATAAAGCTGATTTAAATATCTACTTACATTAGCCCTGTCTAACTTCATAAAAATACTAAGTTCACTTGCTGTTACTCCTTGATTATTTTTTACTTCTAACTCTTTTAAAGCATTATAAATCTCATCTATTTTGCTCATATTTACCTCCCATCACCTTTATGTAAACTTTTATATCTTATTAATTCTAACATATAATTATTTTTTTTACAGTAGCAAAATTTTTTGAAAATAAAAATAAAGCTTATCCTTATTTTTTATAAGAATAAGCTTATTTTTACTATTTTTAGTTTTGTTTATAATGTTTTTTTATTTTTATGATGATTGTATATGTAAAATGGAACCCCAAGTAACATAAGTATAAATCCCCACATTACTATTTCAGCTCCTGAACCATATATAGTCCACATTGTATATATAAATGCTAATAAAGGAACAAAAGATTTCTTCAAGAAAATTTTTAACGTTATATCTTTTTCACCTTTAAACATAAGCATAATTTCTGCACATGCAGTTAAAAGATATACTGGCAAAAATGCTAATGTAGCAAGTATAGTTATAAAAGTAAATGCTGAAACCATACTTTTTTGATAATTCATTATAAGTAATATATTTACAAGTACTGAGCCTATTATTAAAGCATTTGAAGGTGTTGAATATTTAGGATGTAGTTTCCCAAATCCCTTAGGAAATACGCCATCTTCTCCTGCAGCATAGGCAACTCTTGCAGTTGATAATAACCAACCAATAGTTGTACCTAAAATACATATAACTACTGATATCGCTAGAGGTTTTCCTATTGCAGAACCTAAAATCTTAGTTAATATATCAGTAAGAGGTGCAGAACTTGTAGATAGCTCTCCATTAGGCATTGCTCCCATACTAGCTACACTTATTAAAATATATATTATTGCTGAAATTATCATTCCATAAATTGTACTTTTTCTTACATTCTTTTCTGGGTTACTAATTTCACCTGCAGTTACAGTTGCACTTTCTAATCCAACAAAAGCCCACAAAGTAGAAGTGGCAGCAAGAGGAACTGATTCAAGACCTTTCCCATCCGGCATCAATGGTAAGAAATTAGCACTATCAAAATTTAAAAAGGCTACTACTACAAATAATCCAAAAAATACAATTTTAAATACTGTTACAAATGACTGTATCTTTCCAGCTTTCTTAACACCCACTATATTTATAATTGTAAATATCCATAATATTGAGCTAGTATATATTATTGAAGCTAATGGATTGTTAAGAGCCGGAATTATTGCTGCACTATAACTAGCTAATGCTACTATTATAGCTGCATTACCAATCCATGAACCATTCCAATATAACCAAGCACTTAAAAAGCCTGCAAATTCTCCAAAAGCTTCTTTTGTATATTGATAAGCTCCACCTGTAGATGGATATTTAGATCCTAAATTAGCAAAGGATATAGCTATCAATATTGATCCAATTGTCGTTATTATCCAAGCAATCATTGTTGCTAGTGGGCCAGATACATCTGCTAATGTTGCTGGTAACATAAATACACCTGAGCCTATCATATTTCCACACACAAGCATAGTAGCCATAAATAAAGTAATTTCCTTTTTCATATGCTTCTTTTCCATACTTTTCTCCTAAAAAAATAAGCCCAAAGATTTCTCTTTGGGCTCGTATTTATTGCAAACTTTAAACAAACACAAAGATAGCTCTCCACAAATTATTGTGACAGCTTTGCATATATTTTATACAAAACCAGTTTAAAATCCTTAAGCAAAATTATAAACTTCGGCAATAATTCCTTTCATATTAAATCATCGTGCTTACCTCATTAATATTACTATTAATTATTGCAACCTCTATCTACAAATATTTAATTTACATCTTAATTTTATCAAAATTTCAACATATGTCAAGGACATTCGACACAAACTAAATGTTTGCTTTAAATTTTCTAAGTCTTAATGCATTTAATAATACTGATACAGAACTTAAGCTCATGGCACCAGCTGCTATCATAGGATTTAATAATGGACCTCCGAAAATATGAAGTACTCCCATTGCTACTGGTATTCCTAACACGTTATATGCAAATGCCCAGAATAAATTTTGTTTTATATTATTTATAGTCGCTTTACTCAACTGAATTGCTTTTATAACGTCTACTAAATCACTCTTCATTAATACAATATCTGCAGATTCTATAGCTACATCTGTTCCTGATCCTATTGCTATTCCTACATCAGCTTGAACTAATGCTGGAGCATCATTTATTCCATCTCCAACCATTGCTACTTTTTTATTTTCGATTTGTAATTTTTTAACTTCACTCGCCTTATCTTCAGGTAACACTTCTGCTAAGACAATGTCTATTCCTACTTCTTTTGCAATGGCTCTTGCTGTTTTTTCATTATCACCAGTTATCATTGCTACTTTTATCCCCATATTATGGATAGCTTCTATAGCTTTTTTACTATTTTCTTTAACTGTATCTGCAACTGCTACAATTCCTTTTATTTGATTATCTATAGCTAAAAACATAGGAGTTTTTCCTTCTTCTGCTAACTTATTAGATTTATCATGTAAGTCACCTAATTCTATTCCTCTTTCTGTCATTAGCTTCTTATTACCTAAGGCAATAATACTGCCTTCTATTTTTACTTCTATCCCATGACCTGGTATAGCTTTAAATTCTTCAATCTTCTTCAACGTAATATTTTTTTCTTCTGCAGCTCTTACTATAGCTTCTCCTAATGGATGCTCTGAACCTTTTTCTGCACTGGCTGCTAATGCTAAAATATCTGTTTCACTTATATCTTTGCTAATTATATTTGTTACCTTTGGCTTTCCTTCTGTTATAGTTCCAGTTTTATCAAAAACAATAGTTTCTATTTTATACGCAGTTTCTAGAGCTTCTCCACCTTTTATAAGAACTCCATTTTCAGCACCTTTCCCTGTTCCTACCATAATTGCCGTAGGTGTTGCTAATCCTAAAGCGCAAGGACATGCTATAACTAAAACTGCTATAAATATAGTTAGAGAAAATACAGCTGACTCACCAGATATATACCAAGCTAAGGCTGCTATAATAGCTAATCCTATTACTGTTGGTACAAAATAAGCTGCTATTACATCAGCAAGTTTTGCTATTGGTGCTTTTGTTCCTTGAGCATCTTCGACTAATTTAATTATTTGAGCAAGTGCTGTATCATCTCCAACTTTAGTAGCTCTATATTTTATAAATCCTGTTTTATTAATACTTGCACCAATTACCTTACTTCCTACACTCTTTTCAACTGGAATACTTTCTCCTGTAAGCATAGATTCATCTATTGATGTATTTCCTTCTATAACTTCTCCATCAACAGGCAACTTTTCACCTGGCTTTACAATTACAATATCTGAAACTTTTACCTCTTCAATAGGAATAGTAAGTTCTTTGCCATCTCTAATAATATTTGCAGTCTTAGGAGCTAATCCCATGAGTTTCTTAATAGCATCTGAAGTTTTTCCCTTTGATACAGCTTCTAAATACTTGCCTAAAGTTATTAATGCAAGTATTACTGCTGCTGATTCAAAATATAAATGCATTGCATATTCATGATCACCAATATTTATTTTATATATAGCAAATAAACCATAAATAACTGCCGCTGATGTCCCTATAGCTATTAACGAATCCATATTAGGACTTAATTTAAATAAATTCTTAAATCCTATTAAATAAAACTTATATCCTACTATCATAACTGGTAAGGTTAATACAAGTTGAATTATTGCAAAATTTAATGGATTCATCATAGGATCTATAATATTAGGTAAATGCATTCCTACCATATGACCCATGGATATTATTAATAAAGGTATCGTAAATACTATTGATAAAATAAATCTATACCAAAGCTTTTTATGCGCTGGAATTTTATTTACTTCACTTTCTTTCTTTTCTTCTACTATTAATTTATATCCTGCTTTTTCTACGATATTTTTCAAATCATTAATAGATATTTTATTTTCATCAAAAGTTATATTTAATTTTTCTGTAGCAAAATTTACTGACGAATTTATAACTCCATCTGCCTTTTTAGTCACCCTTTCAACTCTATTTGCACAAGCTGAACAAGTCATTCCTTCAACCTTAAAACTATAATTCTTAGTATTTTTTTCAATTCCATAGCCTGCTTTTTCTATAGCTTTTTCAATGTCCGAGCTATTTACTTTCTCATTGTCATATTTAACACTCAAAGTTTCAGTAGCAAAATTTACACTTGCATTATCTACTCCTTCAAGCTTATTTATTACTCTTTCAACTCTGCTTGCACATGCAGTACATGTCATACCTGATATCTTAACTTTTTCTTCTTTCATATTAATCCCTCCTATAACCACCCCCCAGGGGTGTGGTATAATGTTATTATACTATTTTTATTTGTAATGTCAATAATAATTCTCATTAAAAATGCAAATTTATGTTATTTTGTAAATAATATAATATTGATGTGTCTTATAAAAAGAATACTAATATTTATTGTTATCACCATTTATTATTAAAATAAAAAGACATATATATACCTTTTAGTATACATATGTCTATCACTTAACTTCCAGCACTTTCATATACGCTAATACCTTTTAACCATATTTTATATGATAATGTTATAGCTACCAAACTAACAATAAACGGTAAAATAATTCCAGTTAATTCATTTCCTTTTCCAATAAAATATGCACCTGGATAATATCCTGTAAAAGCAAAGGGGATAATAAATGTTAATATAAATTTTATCGCACTTGGATAAATGCTTATAGGATATTTTGCAAAGGTACTTATTGAATATGCCATAGACATATATGATTGTGAAAATTTAACCCAAAATGCTATAGATGATGTTGCAAGTTTTATTGAAGTATATATTAAAGTTGCACACATGGTTACAAAAATAAATTCTAGTATTTTCATTGGATTATAAGAAATATTTAAATTTATTGATGCTGTTACTAGTAAAATAAACCCTATTATAACTTCTCCTAAACCATCTAGCTGAACACTTTCTGATATAACTTGAAATAATGGATTTATAGGTCTCAATAAATATTTATCGAATTCGCCTTTAACTATGGTTTTCCAACTGAATATCCATAAATAATCGGTAAATATATGATCTATTCCCCTAGGTATTTGTGCAAATCCATAAATAAATAAAATTTCATAAAAACCCCATCCATCTAATGTTGGAATAACGCTAAAAATTAATTTAATAAATACAACACCAGCTAGTTGAATCAAAATAAACCCAATCAACCCTAATACAAAATCAATCCTATATTCCATTAGGGTCTTTATATATTGCTTAAGAAATTTCGAATATAATTTTATATATTTAACCATTTTATCCTCCTAATATAGTTAATTCTTTTATTAATGCCTTCCACATCTGCCTACCAATAATCATAAGTATTATTACCCACAAAAATTGAATAGATATTGCCTTAATAATTTCAATATTAGTTAGTTTTCCTAGATATATCATACTAGGTGTATATATCATAGAGCTAAAAGGAAGAAAATTAAAAATTCCTTGCATCCAGCTTGGGAAAAATACTATTGGTATTAATGCTCCAGATAGCAATTGTGATATAGCATTCATAATTTGTGTTAATCCCCACATATTTGTTATTTTAAAAGATAATAATCCAAACATATAACTATAACAAAAATTAATAAGAAATCCTGCAAAAATACTGATTAAATATAAAATTGTATTTACCATAGAAATTTTTCCACTATAGCTAAACTGTAATATAGTAACTACTACAAAACCTATAAAAAATACTACTATAAAGTTATACATTAAATTTCCTAGTGATTCAAAAAACATTCTTTTTCTGAAGTTTATTGGTCTAATTAAATTTATAGCTATTGACCCATCCTTAACTTCTCCACTTATTAGATAAACTATATCCGCATTTACAATTATAGCTGTTATAAATGAAATAAGTACATAAACTATCATCTCATTTAAGCTAAATCCTTTTATAATCATACTGTCAGAGCTTCTATATATAGCCTTCCACAAATAAAAAGTTACAAATAATAACATTAGTTCTCCTATAAAGAATATTATAGCATTTGCTCTATATGACAGATTTTTTTGAAATGTATTCTTTGTAAAGGTTAAATATGATTTTATGTCAAAAAAAGACTTCAATATTTACACCTCTTTTCTATATATCTTCTTTATAATGTCTTCAATACTTGTCTCAAAAATTGAAAAATCTAAAACATTAAATTTAGATATTATTTTAGATATTATTTCCGCTTGGTTTGTAAAGTTTCTATTAAATCTAACAATAATTTTATTGTCTAAAGCCTTCATTTCTAAATTTTCTTTACTAATATTCATTTCATTATTAATATCAAAGTTTTCATATCCCTTTAAACTCTTAACTTGAGCCTCTATAGTTGTTATGTATCCATAGTTATCTTTAATATCTTTTAAGCTCCCATCATATATCTTTGTTCCATTATCTATTATAATGATTCTATTACATAATTCTTCTATATCATTTAAATCATGAGTTGTAAGAATGACTGTAGTCCCATATTTCTTGTTAATTTCTTTTATTGCACTTCTAACTTTTTCTTTTACAACTACATCTAATCCTATTGTTGGCTCATCTAGATATATAATTCTAGGATTATGTAATAATGCTGCTGCTAAATCAGCCCTCATCCTTTGACCAAGAGATAATGTTCTTACTGGACTAAGGATAAACTCATTTATTTCTAAAACTTCATTTAAAAATTCCATCCTTTCTTTAAAATCGTTATCATTTACATCATAAATATCTTTTAATAAAGAAAAGGTTTCAGAAAGAGGCAAATCCCACCACAATTGTGTCCTTTGTCCAAAAACAACTCCTATATCCTTAGCGTTTTTTTCTCTATTTTCATATGGAATTAACCCATTTATAGAAATAGTTCCAGATGATGGAGTTAAAATTCCTGTCATCATTTTTATAGTCGTAGACTTACCTGCACCATTTGCCCCTATATATCCAACAATTTCCCCATCTTCTATTTCAAAACTAATATTATCAACAGCTTTCTTGACTATATATTCCCTAGAAAAAAATGATTTTATAGCACCTTTAAATCCTGGATACTTTTTATTACTTTTAAATTCCTTACTTAAATTTTCAACTTTTATCATATACTCACCTACCTTTATTAATAAAGAAAATATTTCCAGATCATTCTACTATGACTATACTATTCAGTCAACAAATATATTCATTTAGTTTACATATATTTAATATTTTGTATTTTGATACAATTTATATATTATTAATTTGTGTTATAACTTAATATCTTTCATTTAAATGTTTTATAATTACATCTATATAAACTTAAATGTAATTTATATTTAACTCCCCCAAGTTTAATTGATAGTATTTTAGTAAATTTAAAACTCTATTATAATAAAAAATTTATACTATAAAACAAAAAAGCCACCCAAAATAGGTGGCTAAAAATTTTTACTTAACTGAATCTAAAACATCTTGTACAGCTTTTACATAAGTTCCAACCTTAATTGAAACTCCTGATACTGCATCTGTATTTCCATCATCATTAGTTAATTTTATTTTTGAAAGATCGAAATTATTCTCAACCATGAACTTTTCTAATAATCCCATTTGTTCATGCCAGTGTTTAGCTTCGCCTTCCTTCATTACATATTTACCTTCTTCAGAAGCTTTTTTCTTCATTGAACCGTCTTCTTGTTTAACATCTATATTAACTCCAACTGGTTTTCCATGGTTAAATACAACTTTTGTAACTACCATATCTTTTTTCTCTCCAGTTGAATCATATGGAGTTTCAGCTATTTTAGCTCCAGTGAATCCAGTTTCTAATTCCTTACCTTCTTTAACTGCATCTATAACTTCTTTAACTGCATTTACATAAGCTCCAACCTTAATTGATACTCCTGATACTGCGTCTGTATTTCCAGCATCATTAGTTAATTTTACTTTAGATACATCAACTTTGTTTTCGTTCAAGAAAGCTTCTAATAACTCCATTTGTTCTCCCCAGTTTTTAGCTTCGCCTTCTTTCATTACATAATTACCTTTTTTAGCTTCTTCTTTTTTCATTGTTCCATCTTCTTGACGAACATCTAGTGAAACCTTTACCGGTTCCCCCTCTTTAAATTCAACTTCAGTTACTATAACGTCACCTTTTGCTCCAGTTGCGTCATATAATGTTTCATATTTTTTTGTTCCTGTGAATTTCTCACTTTTTTCTGTTGAGCTTGAGCTATTATTATTTGAAGTTGAAGCCTCTTTACTTCCACATCCAACTAATAATGCAGTTGATAATAAACATACAGCAATTAATTTTTTTGATATCATAAAATTTATCCCCCTAAAATGATATTTACAAGATAATTCTATACTGACTTTGTTTTTTTTTCAACAATACTGTTAAATTATTATCCTTTATTTATATGATAAATTCATTTATTTATATAACATAAATTAACGTTTTATTACATATCGTCATATTTTTTTACATATATATTTAATATCGGTTTATTTTATTAATAAAATAGCATATTTTATTAATCAGCAACACATTATTTATAATATCTACTTATTATTGAACTTCCTTTTGAAAACGTAAACCAAATATCATTTTTCGTCATTTTTTTAACATTTTATTTTCATTATTTAATTTATCATTGTAAAAATCTGCCACATTATTCCTTAAAGCATATATAGTAGCTTGGACTCTATCTTCTACTTCAATTTTTTTAAATATGCTTGTAATATAATTTTTCACTGTCTTTTCTGATAAAAATAACTTCTCTGCAATTTCCTTATTTTTTAACCCTTTCGAAATCTCATATAGTATATTTAATTCTCTATTTGTTAGTAATTTCAAAGATTCTATTTCTTTATTTTTCCACATAACATCATTTTTAATATCTAAAAACATAGCTTTTATTAGAGACTTGTCTATATACTTTTCATCTAAATACACATTTCTTATAGCATTTACAATTTCACTTCCTGCTGATTCTTTTAATATATATGCATCTGCACCAATATCTATTGACTCCATTATAGTCTTTCTATCATTTTCTACAGTTAGCATAACTATTTTAATATTAGGATATAATATCTTTAATATTTTTAAAGTTTCTATTCCATTTTTTCCAGGCATATTTATGTCTAACAATATAACATCTGGATCATACTCTTTTATGTTATTAAGTAGCTCTTCACCATTTCTAAACTCTCCACATATTATTAAATCTTCTTCAAAACTTATTATTCTATTTAATCCTTCTCTTATCAAATCATGATCATCTACTACTATAACCCTAATTTTATCATTAATCATTTTTTATTACCTTTCTGTTTATTGGAAGTTTTATTTTATATATAGTTCCTTCACCTTTTGAAGATTTTACTTCTATTTTCCCTCTTAATTGTTCTACCCTTTCAAATATACCAATCAATCCATAACGATTTCCTTTTTGTTTAGTATTTATTAAAGTTTCTTGCACATCAAAACCTATACCATCATCTTGAAGATAAATATATATATAATCTTTAATATAATTAATTCTTAAGTAAACATATTTTGCTTTGGAATGTTTTTTAATATTATTTAATATTTCCTGTATAATCCTATATATAGCAATCTGCATTATTTTTTCTACTTCATAGTTTGACTCATCAACATTAATATCTATTTTTATGTTAGCTTCTGCTGATATAATATTTATCATATCTTTTATAGCTTCCATTAACCCAAGTTCTTCTAAGTGTAGAGGCCTTAAATCATAAATTATACCTCTTACTTCTTTTAATGCCATTCTTATATTGGATTTCAAATCATCTAATTCATTTATTCCTTTTTCAAGGTCTTTTTTAACTACTACTTTACAAAAATCCACGCGCATCAATACATTTGCAATGTATTGAGCTGGTCCATCATGTATTTCTCTTGCTATTCTTTGCCTTTCTAACTCCTGATTTTCCAATATCTTTATTCCAGTTATCATTTGAGACTTTTCATCTTGGTCTTTTATTATATCTAAAACATTACCTTCTAGATATCCTAATGCTATATTAATTTGATTAACCGCTCCTTGTGCCTCTTCTATACTTAAGCTATAATTTTTCAAGGTTCTTTCTAAAATATCTCTTTTTAAAATTAGCTCTTTTTCTTCATTTTGTTTTGTTATATATCTTACTCTAATATCTAACGCTTCTTCATATATATCTTTAAACAAATCAGAATCAACCTGAGATAATTTTTTTGATTCCTCTACTAATTTATTTCTCATTGCTTTATCAATTTTTTCTAAATAATCTACTTCATCAATAACTTTAGAAAGTCCACTCTTAACAGCCTTAAGTTCTTTCTTTTTAATTTCTAATTCATCTCTCATAGTATCTGCTATATGAAAGATTTTAGATTTCCCTATATTAATCTCTTCTATTACGCCATCAATAATTTCTTTTACATTCTCAGAAGAATATTTCTCAGTTACCATTATACCCTCACCGACTTTTCCTTAGATAAAATTATAAATATACTTTTAAAATACCATATTTTTATTAATTAGTAAAATATTTATACAAAAAACTACCCTAGATAAATTCTAGGGTAGTTTTTATATAGCCCATTTTTTATTTTTAGTAAATGATACATTCATCCACTTTTTCAAATCAAAATGGTTTGTATTTTTATCTATTATTTCTCTTACTTTATCCATATCATCTATAGACTTTATTTTCGAATCTTTAGATACTATAAAATCAATTTCTATTCTAAGTTCTCTTCCTACTTTTGCTACTCTTGCTATAGACTCTTCTAAGTTATATTCCTCTTCAATTTCTTTTACTAATAAACTTATGTCATAGTTTATTTGATCATCAGCTGTAGAGTTTGTTATTTCTCTGAAAGCTTCTATTATAGAAGTTATAGGCATTTTCAAGAATATTATTGAACTTAAAATAACCATTCCTGGATCAACATAACTTGCTAAATTTTCTAATCCAATATACTTTAAAATAATTGTAATTAAAAATCCTACCAACACTCCTATACTTAACATAGAATCCATAAGCCATTGGCTACTTTCAACTTTAACTATCTCGGAATTAAGATTCTTTGATGATTTTCTCATGTATAAATAAACTACAGTACATCCAACGGATGAAATTAATGCATATCCTAACGCAAAACCTGCCTCAACATCATTTCCACCATTTAAAACTTGCTTTATCGAAGAAAACATAGTTATTACACACATTATTAAAAGTACTAATGATTTAATAATAACTAGAATTGGCTCTAATGTTGCCTTTCCAAAAGGATAATTTTTAAAATCACTTTTATTAATAAAATTAGTAGTAATAATTGCAAATACTGCTAGTCCTAGACTTACAAATGAGTATAATCCATCAAAAGCTATCATTTCCGAGTGTATAGCTCATCCCCATGCAATACCTAAGACAGCGAAGAACAATCCACCAATTGCTGAAAACTTAAGAATTTTGTTTTCCGCCTTCATAATATCACTCCTTCAATCTGAAATCTTATAATATTATTTTATCCTTTTATATTGCATATCTAAATCCATTAAAATGTTATTTATGTTTTATTAATATGAGTATTCTAAATTTCTTACTTTCTAATAAAAAGCATAAAAGTACATAATATACATTGCATATATCCCTAAAACTTAATTTAATTTATCCTAAACTTATTGATTTCAATATTTTTTTCATTAGAATTATTATTTAACTCTTCACCGACTTCTGCAACTCCTTGAGCCATAATACTTAATTCTCTTGAAAAAGTTTTTATTTCTTCTGAAGAATGTGATATTTCATCTAATAATATCCTTGATTTCTCTATTGAATCTATAATAGTATTTTTCTCTGATGATACTTTATCCATTTTATTATTTACATCTGTCATTTTAGGAACTATTTCAATGATTTTATCTACTATATCTTTAAAAGATAATATAGAGCTATCTATTACACCATATTGCTTTTCTAACTTAAAATTCATAACATTTGAAGTTTCTTTTACCTCATTACCTTCTTTTATTACATCTGTTAGTAGCTTATCAATATCAAGAGATGAACTTTTAACCTCTTCTGCAAGTTTTCTTATTTCATTTGCTACAACTGCAAATCCCTTTCCAGCTTCACCAACCCTTGCTGCTTCAATGGATGCATTTAATGCTAATAAATTAGTTTGATCTGCTATTGAATCTATAAAAATAGCTATATTCTTTATTTTTTCTAATGAATAATATAACTTTTTTAATTCATCATTCATATATGATGAAGAATTTTGTATATCAATCTTTGAATTCTGTAGCATTATTAAATCTTCTTTATTCCCACTTAATTGATTATTTACATTAGTTAGTAAATAATTAGTTTCATTAATTAATTCTTTAACTTCTTGAATTGATATTCCAAATCCATTGAGTAAGCTGCTTATTTCTTTGGTATCTTCGTTTTGAATATAAATATTTGAATCAACTTCTTGAATTGTAGCTGTAACTTCTTCTGAAGCTGCTGCCATTTCCTTACTTGAGTTAGATAACTTTTCTATATTAATAATTTCTTTATTTGATAAAATTATTATTTGGTTTATCATTTTAGAAATTTTTTCTTTCAATATATTTATATACTCAGCTATTAACTTAATTTCATCATTACTATTGACTTCTACTACTTTAGTTAAATCTCCCTCAGAAATTGTCACAAGTCCATCTATGACTTTTTTTACATTTCTATTAATACTCCTTGATAAAGCATATGATACTATACTGTAAACAATAATTAATATTATTGCTAATATACCAAGTTGAATAAGTATTACTTTTTTTACATTTATAATTTGTGTAATATCGTCACTTACCTCTAATATAGCATCAACACTCCCACTAATCCCCTTAATTGGATAATATGATTTTATTAGAGTGTTTTTTTTCTCTTTTACTTCAATTGATATAACCTCTCCATCAAAAACTTTATGTAATTCATCATTTAATATTATTTTCTTACCAAAATTAAGCATATTATTTTCTGTATCTACCATAATTTCAGCATTTTCGTTGTTAACTTTAGTTAAAATAGCTGCATATGTAATATTTTCATTGCTTTTTGCATTGGATAAATCGTTTTTTAACTTTTTATAGTCATAACTTCCTGTTATTTTATCTTGCATTACAGCACTAATATCCCCTGTAGATATACTTCCTTTAATATTTTTCCCCCTAGCTAATATATCTTTTTCAATTGAATTCAGCAATCTACTAAACATTAGTATATTAATAGTTAACAGTATTATCATCGCTATTACTGTTACAGTTACTGTAATACTAAAAATCTTTTTACCTATAGTACTTGTCCTTTTCTTAATTTTTTTTGACTTTCCTTTCTTATAATGCTTATTACTTTTTCTTAACCTTCTCTTTTTCATTGTTTGCCCCCTAATTATTATTTTACATTAGCTATGTTATAATTTTAATCATTTAGTAACTTTTTGTAAATATATATACTTTTTATAATAATTTCAAAATTTATACTATCCCCATTTTATTTAAAATTAATTTTTATAAGCCAATAAAATACAAACTTAATTATAAAATAATAATCACTAAAGGCTCTATTAATCTTATAATTATTTATTGAAATTTATATGAAAAATTTATCATTACTATTTAATATTATTTAATATTAACTTATTAACATATAATTTACTTTCGATCATTTTAGTTAAATCTTTATTTATATTATTAAATAATATAAAATCCATAATTTTTAGTAATTTTTTCCACAAATTCTTGAAATTATTATTTCTTCGCGGTAAACTATATATATCATGAAAATGATAAAGTAACTATATAGAAAGTTGGTATTTATGAGCAATAATAATCTTAATACTGAAACACCTAAGGAAGTGGTACAAACTGATAAAAAAAGTATAGTTTCTATTTTAAAATCATGGAAATTCATACTTCTAGTATTTTTGATTCTAGTTTCCATTCTTGGTTATTGGATTATCTCAAGTACTAAATTAATAAATAACTATGCAGATAAAGTTTATCCTGGTGCTTATATACTAAATAAAGATTTAGCAGGGTTAAATAATAACGATTTACACACTACACTTATTTCTTTAGTTGAAGATATAAGTAACAAAAAAGTAAATGTTGAAGCGAAGGAACAAAGTTTTGAGATTTCTTATAAAGATCTAGAAGCAACTATTAACTATGAAGAACTTGAAAATGAAATTTTAAGTTTTGGAAAAAATGAAGGTTTCTTTGAAAAAATAAAATTATTAAGAAAACCAGAAAATAGAGAATATGAATTTGAGGTTCTTTTTAATGATGAAAAATTAACTTCATTTGTATCTAGTATATCTACAGCTGTAGATGTTAGTCCTATAAATGCTTCTATAGATATTTCTGGAGGAGCAATAAATATATCAAATGATTCAACTGGACTTAAATTAAATTCTGCTGACTTAATAGATAAAATTAAATCTCAAATAAAAGACATGAAAGCTCCAAATGTAGTAGAAGTAACTGGAAACGTTGATGTTGTTGAAGCTAATATTAAAGCTAGTGCTTTAAGTAATGTAAACAATAAAATTTCAGCTTTTTCAACAAGTTATTCAGCTGGCCCTAGTGGTACAAACCTTCAACTTGCTGCAAGGAATATTGATAATATTATAGTAATGCCTGGTGAAACTTTTTCTACAGAAAAAGCAATAGGTCCAACTACTATAGAAAATGGCTTCGTAGCTGCTAATACTTATGTTAATGGACAAGTAGTTCCTGGTATAGGCGGCGGTGTATGTCAAGTTGCTTCAACTCTTTACAATACTATGTTAAGAGCAGGAATAATACCTTCTGAAAGACTTAACCATATGATGAAAGTTTCATATGTTCCTATAGGCCTTGACGCTACATTAGCTGATAATCTAATTGATTTAAAATTTGTTAACAATTTTGAATATCCAGTAGTAGTAAATACTTATGCTGGAAATGGTAATTTAACTATTGAATTTTGGTCAAATGAATCAGTAAAGGGCGGTATAACATATGAACCAGTATCAGTACCTTTAGGACCACTAAGTGCTGACACTTATCTATATGGATATAATTCAAATGGTGAATTAGTTATTAATGAATATCTAGACAGGAGCACATATCAACCACTTCCAAACTAAAAAAAGCTGAGTTTCTCAGCTTTTTTTAATTTAAACAATACTTTATTAATGATAAAACTTCTTTAAATTTGAAGTTTTTTTAATTATCAATACTAGTTCCTGCTAAATATCCAGTTGAAAATGCCATTTGAAGATTATATCCTCCTGTTTCCGCATCTATATCTATAACTTCACCAGCAAAGAATAAATTTTTAATTTTTTTAGATTCCATAGTAGATGAATTTATTTCTTTTACACTAACGCCTCCACTAGTAACCATAGCAGCTTTTATTGTGATAGTATCCTCAACAGTTAAAGGCATTTCTTTTATATATTCTATAAGCTTTAATTCATCCTCTTTTTTCATTTCATGAATATTTACTTCATTTAAATTTAAAATATTAAGTACTTCTTTTATAAAGTTTTGAGGTAAATATACTTTTAAATTATTTAGTAAACTTTTATTTGGATTAGATCTAATTATTTTTGATAACTCATCCTTAGATATTTCAGGTAAAAAATCTAGTTTTATTTCAACTTCTTTTTCCTTTAAAATTTTATTTATGTACGATGAGAATTTTAAAACACCTGGTCCAGATATTCCAAAATGAGTGAATATCATATCTCCTTGTCGTTGTATTTTTTTCTTTTTTATAGTAGTACTTATAACTACTTCTTTCATTGATACACCTTGAAGATTTTTAACAAACCCTTCTTTTGTTACAAGTGGAATTAACGCTGGATATAATGGATTTATTGTATGTCCATACTTTTCTAATATATCATACATACTACCATCAGATCCTGTAGTTGGATGACTTTTCCCACCAGTAGTTACAATAACACTATCTGCATATATTCTTTTTCCCTCTTCTGTGATTACACCTTTAATAATTTCATCTTCAACAATAAAATCATTTACTTTAGTGTTATATAAAACTTTAACATCGCTTTTCATAAGATCTCTCTTAAATATTTCTATAACTTCATCAGCTTTATCACTTTTTGTAAATACCTTTTGATCGTATTCAACCTTATATTCTAAATTATTATTAGAAAAGTATTCTAATAAAGTAGTATTAGGAAAAGTATAAAGTGCACTATATAAAAACTTCTTATTTGTAACTATTTTATCGAAAAATTCTTCTATATCTCTATTATTTGTTATATTACATCTTCCACCACCAGTAAGCTTTAACTTCTTACCTATTTCACTATTTCTTTCAATTAGAATAACTTCATTATTTTTTGAAGCTGATAATGATGCCATTATCCCTGCAGGTCCAGCTCCAACAACTATAACTTTTGCCATAATTTATCTCCTTAAAATTTTCATTTATCTTTGAAATATATTATATACTAAAAACAAAATAAAATCACTTAGAGTTATCTAAATGATTTTATTTATATCTTTTATCCCCTTAATTTCTTTTTCGAAACATTAAATGAAACTTTCCATAGGCAAATATCCAAAAGCAAAAAAATCACTCCATAAATTAGTATTCCTATATTAAAAAGACTTGCTACATAATGTATACCTATAGCTAAAAGTATTAACATAATCGAAAGAAAAACTGCTATTAAACTTTCTCCAGTATTATTAGCTCCCTCAAACTTTGTTGAAAATGGGTACTCCTTTTTCATAATTAAAAAATTTAATATTGTGATTAAAATTAGAGCTAAAAAAGCTACTATAAGATGTTTTATTACACTAGACGAAAAAACAATTATAAATATTATAGATATAATAATATATGGAGGTATTATAAGCTTAAATAAAGCTCCCTTGATGACACCTTTATAAATAGAAGATATCTTTTTTATTGGTGCTACCTCATATATCCATGCTCCATTATATTTTTCTGAATACCTAAGCATCATTAGTATATTAGGAATTATAAAAGCAAAAGAATATATTGATAGATAAAACTTAGAATTAATTAAGCTATTTCTAATGTTGCTTATACTTTCTCCTTGGAAGCCTATTGCCATAAAAAGAAATGGAAAAATCACTCCAAGTGCAACATTAGGATAAACCTTAAGCTTAAATTCTCTTTCTGAATTAATTATTCCTATCGAAAAATTGTAAAATGCTCTTTCAACTCTATCTTTACATATTATTTTGCCAAGTCTTATTAACCCCTTACTTTTTTCATTGACTTTTTCGTTATTATTATTTAACTTTTGTAAATGTTTTTCAAATGTTGGTGTTAACTTTAAATAAATTAATATAGATATTATAGGAATTAATATTGCTAGTACACTCATAACTATCTTATATATGGTTATTCCTTCTCCACCGATTATTGATAATGGTGCAGCAAACCACATTGGTGGTAATAATAAGTGCCAAAACTGTTTATTATAAGTAATATTATTTAAATCTATAACTCCAAATAACCTTGGAACAATTTGATATATTAAGACCATAACTATACTTAATCCAATTTGAACAAAATTTATCATATCCTTTAATTTTTCACCATCAAAAAACTTAAGTACTAAAAGATACGTCAATGCAGTTACAATAATCATGAAAATATCTATTAATATTATTTCAATAAGAAAGATTAGAAAGTATCCTATTCCCTGCTTAAAAGATATTATAAGTGAAACTCCAACCAATGATAGAGTTAAATAAATTATATAAATAGTAACATGAGTAATTTTTGCAGCATTTATAGTTTTACTACTTACCCCTCTTGTTGCTAAAATATTTTTATCCCTCACATCTAAAATTACATAAGAAAAATCTGATATAAATATTGTTAATATCATAAACATTATGGCTGAAAAATACACTGTCATTTGATACATTAAATTCATTTTAAATATAAGCATTAATCCTAAGAATAATCCTATAAAAGCATATATTATTAAAGCTTTATAAAACTCATTTGACTCACCATTTTTCTTTTTTGCTTCATTATTAAATACAGTTGCTTTCCTTCTACCATCCATAGTAAGTTTAGCCTTAAGTATTATTCTAAAAATCTCATAATCTACTCCAGCTTTTTCATATAGCCCTCTAAGCCTATCTAATAATCTTATAACTTTAAACTCTTTCATACTTCTATACCTCTTTAACTACAGATATGAAGTTTTCGGCTAATTCTTTATATTGGTGGAATCCTGTTACTTCATTAAATATGCTTTCAAGTGAACTTTCCTTATAATTACTCTTTAATTCTTCAAAATTTCCATCTGCAACTATTTCACCATTATTTATCAATATTATTCTATCACTTATTTTTTCAACTACTTCCATTATATGAGATGAGTAAAAAATTGTTTTTCCTTCTTTTGCAAGATATGAAAGTATCTCTTTAATAATCATTACACTATTAGCATCTAACCCACTTAAAGGCTCGTCTAAAAATAATATTTCTGGATTATGAAGCAAGCTTGATATTAGTATTAACTTTTGCTTCATACCTTTTGAATATGATGAAATTCTCTTTTCATAAACATCTGCTATTCCTAATATGTCCATAAGCTTTCTTGCCTTATCATCAGCTTTATCATAATCCATTTCATATAATTGCGCTATAAAAGTAAGATACTCTTTTCCTGTTAAACTATCATATATTTCAGGTACTTCAGGAACATATCCTAATTTTCTTTTATAACTCTCATCTCCATTAGATATATCTTCACCAAATATTCTTATTTCTCCAGTATATCCAGTAACTAGTCCCATAATTAATTTAACTGTAGTACTTTTACCTGCTCCATTTGGTCCTATATATCCTATAATTGTCCCCTTGTTTATTTTGAGGTCTATTCCCTTTAATACTTGTTTTTCTCCAAAACTCTTTTTTAAATCTATTAATTCTAGTATTTGATTATTTTCCATAAATATCATCTCCCATAAATATTTTACAACACATCTTAATAGTTGTAAAATATTTACTTAATTTGATATTTCTACTTATTATTGATAAACAAATTATAATTCAAAACAAAATTCCTTTTCATATTTAGTAAATCTTCCATATCGTTTAAAAATTGTAAAAGCTGTGCTCTATTTTCAAACTCTTCTCTTGTCTTTGGCAATGCCATTTTTTTAAAATCATTTTTTAATATTTCTAGCTCTTCTAATAGCTCCTTACAATCATTTGTATCTTTAATTTGATCAGCAACACTTTTTGTAAACTTAGATATCATATGAGTCTGTTCAAAAGACATATAAAACTTTTCAAAATGAGATCTTAGCTTTTTTATTATATTAAACTGATTTTTTCTCATATTCATATAATCAGTATAATAAGAATCACTTTTTAGAAAGCTATTGTTTACTATTTTATAAGCCCTTTCACAGCTTTCATTTATCCTTATTTCTAAATCTTTCATTAGAAATTCCTCATCAATATCTACAGTATGAGTTACAAGTGACTTAGACATTTTAGACAAAATCAATCTATAATTTCTCTCTATATATTCCTTATCTTCATTAAATTTATACTGGAGAGATGGCATAAATAAATTTGCTATAGAGGCTACTCCAACACCAACTATCATAATTAAAGTTTCATTAACCACCCAATAAAAATTAATTGGATTTGCAATAAGTAAATGAGTTGATAATACAACAGCTGGTACCATTCCTTCAGATATATTTAATCTTGATGTTACTGGTATAAAAATCAAAAGAAATATTGCAAAAGTAATAGGATTTTGTCCTATAAAACCATATATTAAAACTGATAATAAAATTGCTATTACACAAGCAACTACTCTATTTTTACCAACTATTAATGCTTTTTTTCTTGTATCTTGAATACTTAAAATTGCTATTACAGCTGCAACAGCTGAAAATTGTAAATTTAATAAATTAGCAAGTATTAATGATACAGTTGCTGAAATGGACATTTTTACTGCTAAATTATAAACATACTTCACCTTATCACTCCAAACATCTATTATTTAAAATTTCTTTTTGCATATCCACATCTTTTACATAAATCTTCTACTGCACGTCTTCTTGAAAATCCATCATATATATTTCTTGCTCTTTCAGATGTTATTATATCTCCTAAACTTTGTTCAAAAATATTACCTAAAGGTATTTTTCCTTCGCTATCTAGACAACATGGCACAACCGTTCCATCAAGTAATATTCCAATTTGATCTCTAAGACCATGACAAAATACATCTTCACTTATTAATGATAAGTTTGCATCTGGCCAACTAAATTTTTCTGCCATATTTAAATATACTTTATCCTTTAGCTTCAATCTCTTTTTTTCTTTTAAAACTTCTAATAAGTTAAATTCAAGGTTTAATTTATCTTCTATTAACTTTATTATTTGTGAATTTAAATTATTATTTGCTTTTAATTCATCTGTATCTATATTCCAAAGTCTAAGAGCACAAATTGTTTCACCTTTTTCAGTAGATTCATTAATAAAATCTAAAACATTATTTATATATTCATTAAATTCTATATCATTATCATTAGCTTCGAAACTATGTAATGATATATTTATTTGCCTTACTGCTTTTGAGTCTATTATTATATCTTTAACTTTATTTATTAATGTTCCATTTGTTGTTATATTTACTTTTAAATCTTCTTCTTTTGCTATTTTTAGGAATGTTTCTAAATTCTTATTTAAAAATGGTTCACCCATTAAATGTAAGTAAATATGATTAGTATATCCCTTAATCTTATTTATTATTTCATCAAAGCTTTCTACGCTCATAAACCCTAATTGTCTACTTGTTTTAGGGCAAAAATTACAACTTAAATTACAGATATTAGTTGTTTCTATATATATTTTTTTAAATCTCGTCATTTGTTATCTCCTTTTTATTTATATTTATAAAATTAATTTATCACATTATTGTCTTCTTTCCAAATATATTTAAAATTTATGACGAACTTAATTTGTAACATAATTTCATGATTAACTATATATTTATAATAAGTATATAAATATGAAGGATGTGAAACTATTTTGGATCCATATAAAATTTTAGGGGTTACTCCAGAATCTTCCAAGGAAGAAATTAAACAAGCTTATAAAAACATATTAGATGAATACGGTACTAATAACCCAGATTTTCAAACTCGTCCACTTGCTGAAGAAGTTCTTTCCGAAGCTAATATGGCTTATGATGTATTAATTAATGGTGCAGTATATAAAGAAATCAGAACACTTATTGATAATAATAATATTCCAATTGCTGAAAGTAAATTAAATCTTTTAGATTTAAAAGACTCTGCTGAATGGAATTACTTAAAAGGCTTTGTTTATTTTAAGAAAGGCTGGTTTGACATGGGAGTTCAGCATATAGTAACTGCTACAGAGCTTGATCCTGAAAATGAAGAATATGCTAAAACCCTAAACACCTTAAGAATGCGCTCTAATGAAATAATTAATTACTACAAGCAAAACAGTTCTCAAGGAACTACTCAAAATAATATGAATGCTTGTGGTGGCGGAAACATGGGCGGTGGTAGTGGCGGAATGTGCTAATTTATTGCTACCTACTATAAAACTAAATAAGGAGCAGTGCCTTACTAAGGTTACTACTCCTTATTTTTTTATTTACTTGCTTTAATTATTTCTAGTATTAAATTAGATAATTTCTCAAAATCATCTATTACCATATACTCATCTAATGTATGCAGTTTTCTTTCTCCACTTGAAAGATTAATAGCTATAATTCTATTTTCATTAAATTTTCAGTATATTCTACAAGATAAGATAATATTATTAATTAAATAATTATTTAGGAGAATACAATGAGTAAATCCAACCAAAACAAAAAGAATGACTCCAAAGATAAAAAAAACAGCAAAAAAGAGTCATCAAAAAAGAACTCAAAAAAGAAAAAATAATTCATAATAAAGCTATTCTCACATTACAAAATTATAGCTTAAAGCTAAAAAGTCACCATAATTTAAATATGGCGACTTTTTATTATTCTAATTGAGTTATTAATCTTCTCATTACATCTTTAAGTTTACCTTCACCAGTATCTTCATGTGTTGCTGCTATTATAAGCTTTATATCATTATCAGATGGATCCCATTTATAAGCTTTTATATCTATAATAGCTTCATCTGGTAAGATATCTTCCATATCTGTAGCTAACTCTTCTGATAAACTCATGTATTCATCAAAAAGCTCATCTTCATTTAACTCATCTATATTATAATCATCTTCAATAATTCCATTTAGTGTATTTATATCTATGCTTAAGTTAAAAGCCAATGTGTCTTCTCTTTTTGTCCCTTTACTCATATCTTTAATTACTTTAAACTCTGAATTATTTTCAATTTCATTTTTTACTTCCTCTGTATCAACCACTTTTCTTCCAAATGCGATGTACATAGCTTCACCTCCATAATAATAAATCTTTACATATAACAAAAAAGTTATACCTTTTTACTATTTTTCATAGATTCTTTAATAAGTTCTTTAAGCTTTCCTAATTCTTTCATATATTTTTTATGCTCTAATTGAGGAAAAGCTTGAATAAATCTTTTATGTTTCTTTAATTTTAACTCTTTCTTAATTTCCTCTAAAATATTCATATTTTTTAAAGTTATATTTAAGTTAATTACTTCTTTAACTGTTAATACACCATCGATTAATAATAACACTATACATA
This sequence comes from Clostridium sp. D46t1_190503_E9, assembly GCF_015555225.1. Classification (NCBI taxonomy): domain Bacteria; kingdom Bacillati; phylum Bacillota; class Clostridia; order Eubacteriales; family Clostridiaceae; genus Clostridium; species Clostridium sp. D46t1_190503_E9. Next base: position 262,913 of record NZ_JADNKB010000005.1, on the reverse strand, counting down.
AAATCGATACTATTATTATAGTAATTGAACTTAAACTACTTACTATACCTAATATAAAAGGATGAAGTATCTTTATCAATACAACTGATAAAATTGCAAATAAACTTGAATTTAGTAAACAAACCCTACCTTTAATATTAAATTTTCTATCTGAATAATTCCATAACCTTGTATGAAATACAGATTCTAATAAAATATCTGCAATAAACTCTATTATAGAAGCAATCACACCGCCAAAAATAAACACTAAAATTGTAGAATCAATACTCATCCATTTCATTATATAAATAACAAAAATTGCACCAAACCCATAAACAGGGCACACTGGTCCTTTTAAAAAACCTCGATTTATAAGCTTCTTAGCTAGTATTGAACAATAAATAACTTCACAACCCCATCCAAGAAAACTATATATACTAAAATATAAAATAATGTTGAAAAACCACATAAAAATCCCCCCAGGATGTTATATTATTATAATAATTATAGTTAATTATAACTCCTAAGCTTAAGTTTTTATTAAAATATGGTTGTAATCTATTTTTTAATCTTTATAGTTTCCATAACTTCATTGAATAATTTATTATAAAAATCATCAAATCCATCATCATCAAACTCAACCTCTTCAGAATCATTTATATAAAACTTGTCCATTGTAGAAATAATCAAATCAAACTTTTTTAAATCATTTTCTTCTAATAGAACATTATATAAATATGCTAGATGATTTTGCATATATATTTGCATTTCCCTAATATCTGAATCTTCTAGTTTACCATCATCATATAACTTTTTAACTGGGCCATTCCTAAAAATGAAATAAGTTGATGCTTTTGTTATTCTAACTAAATAATCTTTTGGAATTCTATCTTTCATTTATATTCACCTCATGATTTATTGCTATATATATTTAACTATATATGCTTCTAAAATACAATCCCAATAATATATAATGTCATATAAATTGAAGAAGCTAGTTCTTTGTATTATAATATATTTAATATATTATAATAGAGGTGTTTAAATGGGATTCTTAAAAGGTACATATGGAGTAGATATACTAACTTTAGTTTTATTATTTTTAAGTTCATTACTTAATTTTTCTCATTATACAAGGATAATTGGTTATGCCGTACTTTTAATTGCTATCTTTAGAGTATTTTCTAAAGATATATATAAAAGAAGAAGAGAACTTAATTCTTTTGTTACATTTATTAATAAACCGCTATCAAAGCTTGGATTTACAATTCCAAGCAATATGCCACCACTTGATTTAAATAATCTTACTTTCCTTTTTAAAATAATAGAAAATAAGATAAATGAAAAGAAAAACTTTAAAATAACAAAATGTCCAAGTTGTGGTCAAAAATTAAGATTACCTCGAAAAAAAGGCAAAATAGTAGTAACCTGTAAAAGATGTTCTCATAAATTTGATTTTAGAACTTAATTTTTAACTTTAATATAACAGGGGTTGTCGCATATAGCCATTTAATTATGCGACAGCTCCTGTTTTAATTTGTAAATTTTATTGCTTAAGGAATATCTACTCCTCTTCCTGCTACATAAATTTCAAACCATTGATCTCTTGTAAGATTTATTTTAGTTGCTCTAACAGCTGATTTAATTCTATCTATATTACCTGACCCAACTATAGGCATAATTTTACTTGGATGCATTAGGATCCATGCATATACAACTTCATCAATATCATTTGCAGAAACTTCTTCTTTTATTTTATTTAAAACCTTTCTAACTCTAATTGCTGCTTCATCCTCACCATTAAATATTCTCCCTCCAGCAAGAGGTGACCATGCCATTGGCTTTACTCTTTTTTCAAGCATTAAATCAAGTGTTCCATTTTCAAAATGCTCTAAATTTAAAGGAGATATTTCAATTTGATTTGTTACTAATTTTTCATCTAAATATGAATTTAACATATTAAATTGTGATGGTAAAAAGTTAGATACTCCAAAATTTCTTACTTTCCCTTCACTTTTTAATTTTGAAAATGCCTCTGCTACTTCTTCTGGATTTAATAACGCATCTACTCTATGAATTAATAAAAGATCTAAATAATCTGTTTTAAAGTTTTTTAAAGATCTTTCGGCTGATTTTATTATATGTTCTTTACTTGTATCATAACAATGTGATTTATTTTCTGGTCTATTAATTGATGGGAATTTAATACCACACTTAGTTACTATTTGTAGTTTTTCTCTTAATTCTTTTTTTAAATTTAATGCATCACCAAACTTTTCCTCACAACAAAAGTTTCCATATATATCTGCATGATCTATTGTCGTTATGCCTAATTCATAAACTTCTTCTACTAATTTTAATAATTCTTTATTGCTTAAATTCCAATCCATAAGTCTCCAATGTCCATGAACTATTCTAGACATTTCTAAAGTATTGCTTAATTTAATCTTTTCCATCTTCTTCACCTTTCTACTTTAATTTATTATAGATATATTCAATTATGCTAGTTATCAAAATCAAAATATAGATCTCTCTTTAGTATTTTACAAATTAACCAATATATAATTCCATAGTAAATTATATCATATCTTTGCAAAAGTTATTAATAATTATAACATTAAAAATGGGTAAACTTCCCTTAATATATTACTCCAATATTGAACAAAATAATTTTAATTAGTAATTTAAGGAGGTTTAATCGTGGGAAATAAAAAATTAGATAGTGGTAAGTTAACCTTATCCGCACTTATATTAATGATTTTCACATCAGTTTACGGATTTAATAATATTCCTAGAGCGTTTTATTTAATGGGATATTCAGCAATACCTTGGTATCTATTTTCAGCAATTTTTTTCTTTTTACCATATGCTTTTATGATGGCTGAATATGGGGCAGCCTTCAGAAACGAAAGTGGTGGAATATATACTTGGATGGATAAATCAATTGGTCCTAAATATGCCTTTGTTGGTACATTTATGTGGTATAGTTCTTATTTAATTTGGATGGTTAATGTATCATCTTCAATTTGGGTTCCTTTATCAAATTTAATTTTTGGATCAGATAATACTTCTACTTGGTCTTTATTTGGATTAAATGCACCAAGAACACTTGCTATACTAGGATCAATTTTTGTTATATTAATAACATTTATTTCATCAAAAGGGCTTAAAGGAATTGCTAAAGTAGCTTCTGTTGGTGGAATATTTGTAACTAGTGCTAACTTAGTTTTAATAATTGGTGGATTAATAGTCCTTATTGGAAATAAGTTTAAGTTTGCGGAACCCATTGATATTAATGCATTTATAACATCACCTAATCCATCATATCAATCACCTTTAGGAATTTTAGGTTTTTTAGTTTTTGCCTTATTTGCTTATGGTGGTCTTGAGGTTGTTGGAGGATTAGCTGATTCAACTGAAAATCCTAAAGTTACGTTTCCAAGAGGAATTAAAATTTCTGCAATAGTAATTGCCATAGGATATTCTTTAGCAATATTATTTACAGGATTTTTTATAAATTGGAATAGTATTTTAAAAGGTTCTGAAGTTAATATGGCAAATGTATCTTACATAGTTATAAAAAATTTAGGTGTGGAAATTGGAAAAGTTTTAGGATTATCTCAAAATGCAATAAATATACTTGGTTCTTGGTTTGCTAGATATATTGGCCTTGCAATGTTTTTAGCACTACTTGGTGCATTTTTTACATTAGCATATTCGCCTTTAAAACAATTGATAGAAGGAACACCTGCTGGAATTTGGCCAAAATCATGGAGTGAAAAAGATGAAAATAATATGCATAAGAATGCAATGTGGATTCAATGTATTATTGTAGTAGCAATAATACTTATAACATCCTTTGGTGGTAAAAGTGCAAGTGTATTTTTAAACTATTTAGTTTTAATGGGAAATGTAGCAATGACAATTCCATATATGTTTTTATCATTTGCTTTTATATCTTTCAAAAAGAAAAAGGAAATTGAAAAACCATTTGAAATTTATAAAAAGGACTCCTTTGCAACAGTAGCCGCAATTATAGTTACTTTAACAGTTGGATTTGCTAATGTCTTCACTGTACTACAACCTGCTTTAGAAACTAAAGATTATATATCTACTATTTTTCAAATTGCAGGACCTATAATTTTTGCTATTATAGCTTTAATTTTATATTCTTCATATGAAAAGAAAATTAATAAAAATAAATAAAAAAGATTTGTTTACTGCATATTTTATATTAAAGAGTTATTATAATCAATAAATTCAACAAAATACAAGGGAGTAACGAAACGTTACTCCCTTGTATTTAATATTTTAAAAATAGATTTCACATAAAATTATCTATTCTCTAATCCAATCATTTTCAGCAACTTAAATAGCTTTTCTTTTATTTTCTTGTGCAGATTTAACTTTTTCAAGCTCTCTAACAAATATATCTGCATTTGTATTGTCTATATAAAGTACACACATTATATAATCATTTAATTCATTTATGGTTGTTGTTATTCTTGTGTAATTCATTAATTTATCTACTTCAAATTTTTTATTTAAATTCAAATATTTTTTCTTTCCATTAATTTTAATATCTTTGCAGTTATCTGTGAATTCAAGCATAACATCTTCTTTTGTTTTTATACCTAAAATCATTCCATTTTTAGTATACCTAAAGCAATATCCATCTTGTTCAAAAAGTCCCATTTCATCAATACCGTTTATAATTTCCTCGTAATTATCCCATTCTCTTTCAATATCATCTTTATCATAATAATAATAACGTATATATGAATCTATACAAAAAGCATTATATTCTCTATCTTCTATATCTAAGCATTCATTTTTATCCCTATGATAATTTTCTTTTAGCTTTTTATTTATTTTAAATATATTTTCTTTAATTGCTTCACAGTTTTCTTTTACTTTATCAATTGCTTCTATGAAGTTATCAGCATCTATAGGTTTATTTAACTGTATATCCATTAATATTATTTTAGAATTATATCTTATTAAATCTATGTTAAATTTCACTTCGTTATTTTCATTTTCTATGTAATTTAAATTTTCCATAATATCATTTTTATTTTCTATTGAATTTTTATTTTTTAACACATTTATAACTATTTCTGTAAATTCAACTCTTTTATTAAGCTTCTTTAAAACCATAGATACATTTTCTATTTTTCTTTCACCAACTAAAGTTACCATTTGTGATAAATCTGATATTATTCCATTATTGCATTTATCTAATTTTAATATTAATCCATTAACACTGTTATCAACTTTAATATTATATTCATTTCTCAAATCAATATCTATCTCTTCTTGTAACTTTCCTTCTCTATCAGTTATATATCTACTTACAGAATCTTTATCAAATAATATTTTTTTTGCTTTATTTAAATATTTTAAGCAATTATCATATCCTTCAATTAGCCTTTTCTTTGTTTGTTTATCACAAGTTTTATATAAGTTTTTATAATTTTTTATTAGTAAATTAATTGCAGATAAAGCTTCAATAATTGATGTTTCCATTTCACTTTTTACTGTGGATAATTTATATTTATGCTCGTAACACAACTCTTCATAATCTTCATTTTTACTTAAATGATTTCTTAGCAATGAATTTTCTAGTTCTAATCTTGCTAAATTTATATTATAAATATCCTTTCTCAAATAGTGATAACTTTCAAGTAAATCATCTTCTTTACTATAATCTTTTATTGCCTTAACTATATCTCTTAATATATATATAGCTTCATCTAATTTTTCTTCATAATTTGAAGATTTTTTAAATACATCTAATATACTCATAACTTACTCCTTCCTAAATAATATTGTCTTCTGCTAAATACTTCATATTTATTTATGTTTTCCTATTTAAAAATATTAATTCACTTATGAAATTTATTAATACTTTTTCCTTGACTTTAACTCACTCAAATTGTATTATGTAGTTAATTCAAATACAGATGTATTTCAATCAAGTACATTATGTTAAAAGGGGGCTTTATTATGAAAAATATATCATTAATTTTAAAAATATTTATAGCACTAGTTCTTGGTATATCTTTTGGTATAATATTTAAAAATCTTAATATTGATTTTCCAATTAGACTTTTAGCAACATTTAGTGAATTATTTGGAAGTTTTTTATCTTTTATTATTCCTTTGATTATGATTGGATTCATAGTTACTGGAATAGCATCTCTTGGCCATAAATCAGGAAAAGCCTTGTTAATTACAACTGCAGTAGCATATATTTCTACTCTATGCGCTGGTTTTTTAGCATTTTCTATAGGATCATATTTATTACCTAAATTTTTAGAATCAAATTCTTTAGTTATAGAATCAAGTAATGAAATTAATGCTTTTTTTAGTATTGATATTCCACCTATAATGACTGTTATGTCAGCACTAGTGTTTTCTTTTATAATGGGAGTAAGCTTATCAAAGATTAAAAATAGTAGCATATTAAATATATTTAATGAATTTAATTTAATAGTAACTAGGATTATTTCTAATATACTTATACCTATAGTTCCTATTTATGTTGGTGCAATATTTGCTAGACTTAGCTTTAGTGGTGAAATTTTTAGTACATTAAAAAGCTTTGCTATAGTTTATATAATTTTATTTGCTATTCAAATAATCTATATCTTAATTCAATATTCATTTGCTAGTAGTATAAAGAAAGAAAATCCATTAAAACTTATTAAAAATATGTTGCCTGCTTATTTAACAGCAGTTGGAACTCAATCCTCTTCTGCTACAATTCCTGTTACAGTAGAATGTGTAAATAACAATGATGTTAGTGAAAAAGTAACTGATTTTGTTATTCCTCTATCTGCTACTATACATTTAGCAGGAGATACAATAACTCTTGTATTAACATCTATGGCAGTAATGTACATGACTGGCAGAGTGCCTACATTTTCGTTAATGCTACCGTTTATATTTATGCTTGGTGTAACTATGGTTGCTGCACCTGGTGTTCCTGGGGGTGGAGTTATGGCAGCTTTAGGCATTTTAGAATCAATGCTTGGATTCGGAATCTTTGAAAAACCAATTATGATTGCTCTTCATGCTGCTCAAGATAGTTTTGGAACTGCAACTAATGTTACTGGTGATGGAGCAATAGCTATATTAGTTGACAAACTTTTACAAGATGTAGAATCTGCAAAGGAAGATTTAAAGGATTTGACTGTTATAGAATAAGAAAAAGAGTCTGTCACACAATTAAATAGCTTTCTGCGACAGACTCTTTTTCTTATTTTTCAGTTTTTACATTAATAGTATTTCCATCAGATGTAATTGTTATTTGACCTTGCTTATCTGTTCTATAGGCTTTTATCCCATGAAGATCTATAGTTTGTAATGTTTCTCTGTGTGGATGACCATATTTATTATCTACACCACAACTAATTACTCCGTACTCTGGTGAAACTGCTTCAACAAATTCCTTAGTTGATGATGTGCTAGAACCATGGTGTCCAAACTTTAATACATCAGCATCTAAATTACTAGGGTATTTAGCTACAACTTCTTGTTCTGCATGAGCTTCTGCATCACCTGTAAACATGTAACTAGTGTTTCCAAAAGTTAATTTCATTATAGGTGAATAATCATTAAATTCCTCATATGATTCATAAATTGGAGAATACACATCTATCTTTGCACCTTCTCCTAAATCAAAGCTTGTACCTTCTTTTATCACTTTAACTTTTAATCCCTCATTACTAACTGCACTTAACATATTTTCAAAAGTTTTTGTTGTATGTGTAACCTTTGGCATATAAAAACTTTTAACATCATATTTTTCAAAAACCTTTACCATTCCTCCAATATGATCTTCATGAGGATGAGTTGCAATAACAATTTCAAAATCATCTATATTCTTTTCTTCTAATTGCTTTATTAATTTATCTGCATCACTTCTTGGACCAGCATCTATTAATATATCAAAATCATTTACTCTAATATAAGCTGCATCTCCTTGTCCAACATCTAGATATGATATTTCTAATTTTCCAGTTGGAGATCCTATATTGGAATTTTTTAAATCTTTGCCAAAATATAATGATATTACTGCAATTATTCCAAATACAATAATAGTTATAAATTGTGCTTTTTTATTTCCCTTATGCTTTTTCATAGTTTTTTCAAAAGATTTCTTCAAGTTATTTTCTTTAGTCAAATTCTTCTTCCTCCCTACAAACATACATTCTCGCCATTAATTATTATATGTTTTTATTAGGAAAAAGTCAAAAGGCGTTACATTTTGTCCTGCAACGCCCCATAGTCATAGTCAAATTATAAATAAAACTTCTGACTATGATAATATTATTTGTATTTTCATAAATTTTATTCATTAACTATTTAAAGAATTAATTTTAGGATCAACTTTTACTTTTTTACTTAAATTATATCTTATTAAAGTCTTAGTAATTGTAGAAACTAAAATCACTCCAAGAGCTAATACTCCTGCAGAAGCTAAAGTTTTTATTCCTGTTTCTAATGATTTCATTACATTCCCTGTAATAACTTCAACCATTGTATAATACATTCCTCCACCAGGAACTAAAGGTATTAAAGCTGCTATTACAAATGTAGTTACTGGTGTCTTTAATATTCTTGCAAAGATCTCTGAATATACACTAAGCCCTACAGACGCAAGAAATAAGGCAGTTGTGTCAGAACTCCCAACCTTCAGCGAAAACTTATATATAAACCAACCTAATGCACCACATAAAGCTGAAAAAAACAAATTTTTACCTTTAATATTAAAAACTATTCCAAATGCAAATGATGCAATAAATGCTGATAGAACTTCAATAATCATTTTTATATCCCTCCAAATGCTCCAATCCAAAAACTTAAAACCACACCAGTTCCAATAGCAACTGCAATAGCTGTTAAAAATGCTTCTGCCCCTCTTGCAAGACCAGATACTAAATCACCTGCAACTGTGTCTCTTATTGCATTGGTAATTGCAAGTCCTGGAACCAAAAGCATTATAGAACCAATTATAACTTTGTCCATATCTATAGCTATTCCGATTTTTATAGATATAATTGCTAGAAATGCTAAAATTCCAGCACATATACTTGTAATAAAAAATGAATTTAATCCTATATTTTCACCTTTTATTGAAAAATACTTAACTACTATTCCTATTAAAAATGCTGCAATTGCATCTCTTAAAGATCCTCCAAATAAAAAAACAAATCCAAATGCGCCTATGGCTGAAAATAATATAGTTATTTTATTTGAATATCTCTTTTCTTCTTCTATATCTTTTAATTTATCTTTTAATTCTTTTACAGTAAATTTATTATTTAATATATTTCTTGCTAAATCATTTACTTTATGAATTCTTTGCAAATCTACTGATCTACTTGAAATTCTAACTACAAGTGATTTTATTTCCCCTTTATGTGAGGCTGATGCTATAATCACTGTTGGAGTTGCGTAACTATCTGCTACTTCAATTCCAAATGAGTTGCAAATTCTATTCATAGTTTCTTCTACTCTATAAGCCTCTGCTCCACTTTCTAACATTATTTTACCTGCATATGCTGCAACTTGAAGTATATCGTTTATTTCCATTTAAATTCCCTTCTCCTATATTTAACTTCATATATTATACAATTCTCCTAATAGCATGTCCATATAGATTTCATCCTTTTTAAAACTTTATTTTTTAATTTTAATCTTAAATAAGTATAAAAAAAATTAACTTGTAAAGTTATTGTTCTCAAAATAAAGAAAAAGGAAAAATCATAAAGATTTTCCCTTTAAAATTACATATTATTTATTATATTTGATATACTTTCAACTGAAGCATTTCTAATAGTGAAAATCATATCTTCACCTATTCTAAGCTTACATTCATTTTCATTTATTTTTACCTTATTCAAATTTAATCCAGTATTTCCAAACTCCTTATATTTAGTTGGTGCTATATCAATAGTAAACTTACTATCCTTAGCTCCTGTAATTTTTATTAAGCTTCCTTCACATTCATTATCTTGTATATTTAATGTTATTATGTTATTTCCTTTTAAAACTACTTTATTTTCTGGAATTGATACTACAGATACTTTACCAGTCATAGTCATCCATCCACCACTCAATTTTATCTTAGAAAGTAATTCTGTATTATATTCTTTTGTAATATTACTTAATAATTGCCCTAATTCATATACATTTAAATCGTATTTCATATTTTTATCCCTCACAGTTATCACTATATTTGCTTCAAATAATAATCTCATTAATTAAACTATTAGTCTATATAATAGTTTATATCTTACTTGAAAGCCTTTTTCTTCATTATAACTTATATAATATTTTTTATTATACTATAACTTAATAAAAATGACTATAAGTATCTTCTAATAATCATTATCTAATTCTATATACTCTTTATCTATATATCCTAAAAATCTACTTACTTCATTTTTTCTATTATAATCATCATGTAGATGAGTTAATAAATATAAATGTCTTTTAGCTCTAGTTAATGCAACATAAAATGTTCTTTTTTCTTCTTCTAGATTATTTGACTTTATTGACATATATGAAGGAAATGTATTTTCTTGAAGTCCTACTATAAATACGCTATCAAATTCTAAACCTTTAGATTGATGCACTGTTATTATTGGAATTCTTTTTTTATTAGTTCTATTTATAATTAGATTTTCAAGTTCCCCATTTGAAAGCCCTGTTAATTTAATTATATCTAATAAAAAATCTCTGTTACTTTTTGTATTATCATCTAAATCTCTTACAAGTGAATAAAAATCTCTAAGTCTCTCTATTTTTTCTCTTCCTTCTTTTACTGCTTCAATTCCTCTTCCTGAATATAATGTTTTTATATTAAATTTATTTATTATATCAACAATTATATCTTGAGGCCTTTTTAGTTCAGCTTCTTTAAATAAGTCATTAAGTTTATCATTAATATATGAAAATGATTTTAAATGCTTAGACATATAAGTTATTCTTTGCATTGAAGTAGGAATTAAGTTTTCATTTATTGCTCTTACTAATAACTCACTAGTAGCTAATATATCATCCATTGCATCATGACTTGGTTTATTTTTTGTTTCAAATCTATTACTAAGTGTCTCTAATTTATAATTAGGTAAGTTAGTATAAAATCTCCTATATATATCTAATGTATCATAAAACGATTTAAATCTAGGGCCATCTAGGTTATTTCTATATAATTCACTTGTTAAAATATTTATATCATATTGCACATTATGTCCTACTATAACAGCATCTTTTGAAAAATCTACAAACTCTTTTAATACTTTTTTCTTATCTTCACCATTTTCACTTAAGAATTCATCACTAAATCCATGTACATTAAATGATGATTTTACAGACTTGTTATTTTTCAAAAACTTTTCAAAGGTATCTATAACTTCACCATGTTTATTTATCTTTATAGCTGCTATTTGTATTATTTCATCTTCTGTTACATCCGTTCCTGTACTTTCAACATCAAAGACTATTATATTATCTTGTGCAAATTCATTTATTAATAATGAATACTTTTCTCCATAATTTCTTGCATTTAAATCTATAAAGTCACATAAAGAAATTCCAACTTCTTTATATTCTTTTGATTCTATAACTTCAAATGTTTTATCTCCAATTCCTGTTGGGAGTCTTTTCACTATTCTTTTTAAGCTTACATTATCATATTTATTTGCAATAAGTTTAAGAAAAGCAACAATATCTTTTATTTCTTGTCTTCTAAAAAACTTAAATTGATCTACTAAAATAAATTCAAAATCAGAAGCCTCATATCCAATTATACTTCCAAGCTCTCTGCTTAACTTAATATTATAATTATTATCTCTACTTAAAATACAAAGTTTTGATATGTCTTCACCATTTTCCTTTAATGATTTAACTTCTTCAAATATAAATCTAGCTTCATCTCTTAAATTGTCACACATCTTTAACTTTATTTTTTCGCCATTTTCTTTTGTTTCTGAAGATATCTCATTTTTATATAATGATTTATATTCAGATTCAAAAGCATTTTTTAAAAAGCTTAAAGATCCATTAGTTATAAACTTAGTTGATCTATAATTCTTAGAAAACACTATTTCGATAGGATTATATTCTTTCTTATAAAATTCTAATATTTTTTGTGGTTCTGAACCTCTCCAGCCATAAATAGTTTGAAACATATCTCCACATAATAAAATATTATTTTCTTTAAATATCTTTTCAATTATAAAATACTCTAATGTACTTGTATCTTGAACTTCATCTATATTTATATACTTATATGTCTTTCTTAAGCTTAAGACTAACTTATCGTCCTTTAATATTTCTTTTGCCTTTGAAGTTAGATCTGCAAAGTCTAATCCATGGTTATTATAAAGTAATGAATTATATAGATTAACTAAAAAATGACCCTTTTTAACTAAGAAGTCCTTCATTTCACTATTTAATATACCTTTATCACTACATATTAAATTTATCTTAGCTTCATTATACTTGAGTATATTTTCTATAGTTTTACTGTAGTCATCTAAAATATTATTACTATATAAATCCAGCCTTGCTCTTTCTATCTTAATTAACTCTATAAACTGCTGTAATTTAAAAACAGGATAATTGTAATAATTGCACTCTTTTATTATTTCTCTACAATCTTCTTCATCAAAGACAATAAAATCAGTAAATATATCGCTTCTTTTCTTCGCATCCATCTTAATTAAATCATAACAAAAGCTATGAAAAGTTCTTATAGTAATATCTTTAGCCTCTTCCCCTACAACTTTTTCAATTCTATCTCGCATTTCTGCACAAGCCTTATTCGTAAAAGTTATGCATAATATTTCTGAAGCTTTTGCTTTATTACTTTTTATAATATTAGAAATCCTACTTGATAAAGTATTAGTTTTACCAGTACCTGCTGAAGCAAGAAGTAAAATATTTTTTTCTAGTTCATTTACAACCAAAGCTTGTTCTTGATTTAACACACTTACTCCTCCTAGCTTTATTACTTTTTACATCATTGTATCATAAGTTAGAAATTGTTCCACTAGTCAACTCAATAAATTAGAGTTTGTATATTAAATCTTATTTTCTTGTTCCATCTTTATTAAACACTTTCCATAAATGGATTTCATCAAATATTATCATAATAACTGCACCTAAAAGCATCAGAATTAACTGTAAGCTTTCATTATACAATAACCCTCTAAAACTATATGATATTACTCCTATTATTAAACTAATCACTCCAAAAATAATCATAGTTAATCCACTATATCTTTGTGCTTCATCCCAAGTATCCTTATTTTTCATTGACATTGGAGTTCTATATCCAAGCATCCCATTAATACTTTCTGGTGGAAACTTAAATAATATAATTCCACAAAAAATAGATATTCCCCCTATTATTAATAAAAGCACTATAAATCAATCCCCTTTATAATTTTTCTTTTAATATATGTAATTTCTTTTCCAAATTATGACAGTAAAATAATTATATAAATATTATACTCCTAATATAATTGAGTTAAAATACCATTTTAGGAAATTATTATCTTTTTACTACCTAAGAAATAAATACTTAAACAATATCAGATATTTTACTACTCAAAACTAAAAATTTAATCTTATAAAATACTTACTATTTATAAATGTTGTTAATTTTTTATTTTTAATAATTCAATATAAATGAATTATCTCCTTAACTCTTTCAGATTCACTTTTTATTATTTCATTATTCCGTTTGGTTTAAAAATACTGTTATGTTATAATAATCTAAAATTTATTTTTGGAGTTGATTAAATTGAAGGTTAAATATATAATTATTTTTCTTATATTTTCACTTTTATATTTTTTAATAAATTATTATGTAGGTAGAAAAATACTTAATGGATTTAATTACATTTTCAAAATTTCTCCATTGGTTTTTTGGATCATTTTTTGGGCTTTGGCCTTATCATACATAGTTTCAATGTTTCTTAATAAATTTATATCTCCTAATTTAACTAACTTTCTTTATTTAATTGGCTCATATTGGATGGGATTATTAATGTACACTTTATTAACTTTTCCTATTATAGGAATTATAAATATTATTGTAAGTAAATCACCTTTATCAAATAATTTAAGTAATAAATATTACATTTATCAAACTATATTAATCACTGTAATTTTTATTATAATAACTATAATTGGAAGCTTTAATGCTAAAAACTCTTATGTAAAATCTTTTGATATAGATATAAATAAAGAATCTTTAAAAGAGCCTATAAATGTAGTTATGGTGTCTGATATACATTTAGGAAATATAATTAAAAACAAAAGACTTTCTAAAATGGTAAAAGAAATTAACACTTTAAATCCTGATATAGTAATAATTGCTGGAGATATTATAGATAGTGATATAAAACCATTTTTAGATTATAATATGGGAAGCGAATTTTCAAAAATAAAGTCTACATATGGTACTTATGCCTCACTTGGTAATCATGATATAATGACTAAAGCTGAAAACCAAATAGTAAGTGTTCTTGAAGAAAATTCTGTCAAAGTTTTAAGAGATGAATCGATTTTAATAAATGATAGCTTCTATATAATAGGTAGAGATGATATTACAATAAATAGATTTTCTGAAAATGATAGAACTTCATTATTAGATTTAACACATAATCTTGATAAATCTAAAACTATGATAGTAATAGATCATAATCCTAAATATATAAATGAAAGCTTAGATGCTAATATTGATTTACAACTTTCTGGGCATACCCATAAAGGTCAAATTACTCCTGGAAATGTAGTTACAGATAAAATATTCGAAATAGATTATGGTTATTTGAAAAAAGATAACTTAAATGTAGTAGTTTCTTCTGGGTATGGAACTTGGGGTCCTCCTATCCGAATTGGAAGTAGAAGTGAAATAATTCAAATAAACTTACATTAATATATTTGATAATAAAAACTAATTCAAACAAAATTACTATAAATTTATACCCTATAAATTTATAAAATAGAGATTTAATATTAAACTTATAATTAAGGGATATTTAAAGTGTTTTAAATATCCCTTAAAAATTAAATTTATTTTATTTCATAGCTTAAAGCAATAAATCTTTCTATGTCTTCTTCAATAAGCTTCAAAGAATTTCTCCAGAAATTAACATCATGAACATCTATATTCATTATTTTTGTTACATCTGCAACTTTTTCTTTTCCTGTCACAGCTAATAATTCTTCATATTCTTTGCAGAAGCTTTCACCTCTCTTTAGATATTCAGCATACAAACCTTTTGCAAATAAGTTTCCAAAAGCATATGGGAAGTTGTAAAAGTTAGCTGTTGCATAATAGTAATGAGGCTTCCAAGTCCACATATATTTGTGCAAGAAGTTATTATCAAGTCCATCTCCATAAGCTTCTTTTTGAGCATTTAACATAGCATTATTAATTTCTTCTACTGAAAGAGAACTTTCTTTTCTCTTTTCAAAAACTTCACTTTCAAATAAAAATCTTGAATATATATCAACTATTACTTGATTACAATCTGATATTTCTGCTTCTAAAATAGCAAAAGCTTCTTCTTTAGTTGCTGTTTTAACAGCTCCTCTTTTTACTAATATTTCACAGAAGTTAGATGCTGTTTCTGCTAATGTCATTGGATATTCTGAGTTTAATACAGTTTCATTTCTTAAGCAATGACTATGGAATCCGTGTCCAAGTTCATGTGCCATAGTTACAACATCACTAAAACTATTACCATAATTCAATAATATCCTACTTTCATTTATAGCTTTTATACTTTCACAAAAAGCACCGCCAACTTTACCTTCCTTAGGCATAACATCTATCCAGTTATTATTAAATGCATTCACAACAAAATCAGCTAGATTATCACTAAAGCTTCTAAAATTCTTTTCAACAAATGCTTTTCCTTCTTCATAAGAAAATTTCATTTCTTTATTTATAACAGGTGCATATAAATCATAAAATGGTAATCCACTTTTATGACCTAGAATTTCTGCTTTTCTTCTTAAATATTTTCTAAAAGTAGGTAAGCTTTCCTTTATAGCAGTAAGCATTGCATTTAAAATATCCTCATCCATTCTAGATTCTTCTAATGTCATATGAAGAGGTGATTTATATCCCTTAAGCTCAGAAGTAGTTAAAACTTCTCCTTTAATTCCATTTAAAGCTGCTGCAACTCCTTCTTCTACTTTTGAATATGATTTGATTTCTGCTTCATATGCTTTCTTTCTTAATTCTGCATCTGGACTATAAGCCATATTTAGTACAACTGTTAATGGTAATGATTTATCTTCATTATCAATATTAATATCAACCTTATGTGTTGATATTAAATAATCCTTATAATTTGACCATGCATCTGAACCGGTATTTCTCATTTTAGCAATTATGGCTTCTTCTTTTTCACTTAGCATATATTTGTTTTTTTCTTTAATTTCATTTATAAAAAATTTATGTTTACTTAATAAATTTGATGAATTTACTAAAGTATCTATATCTTTTATATTTGCTATCCATTTATAAATTTTTGTTAGCGGCTCTGCTAAAAGACTATATTTAGAATTTATAACATCTAAATACTTTCTTCCTTCTGCATTTTTTGAATCTGTACTTAAAGTTAAATTTGCATAAGCACCTATTCTATTTATAAGTAAATTTATGCTCTCTAACTTATTTATTAATTCCTCTAATTTTACTACATCATTTGATTTTTCATCAGTAGATTTAGCAAAGCTTTTAAGATCTTCTATTCCCTCATCAACTTTCTTTAAATCTGTAATAAACTCTTTAGAATTAAATGATGGATATATTTCTTTTAAACTCCATTCTAACGACATTTTTATGCCCCCTTTTTAATATTATTTTTAAATGCTTATTTTAAATTATATTATTAAACTAAATTGAATTCAATTAATTGTAATTATATTGAATAATTTTTATTTCTAAATTCTGATGGTGACATACCTACAATTTTTTTAAAGGTATTAGTGAAATGACTTTGATCATGAAATCCTAATAATATACTTATTTCTAATATGCTCTTTTCAGTACTTAAAAGTAAAGTTTTAGCTCTTTCAACTTTTATTTCTCTTAAATATTTCATTATAGATATTCCTTTATGCTTTTTAAAACATGTTGATGCATATCCTACTGATATATTTAAGTTATTACATATTGTTTCTAATGAAGTATGATTTTCTATATTTAAATGAAGAGCTTGCAAAAGCTTATTAACAGTAAAGCTATCAGTAACTTCTGTATCATTTATTAGTAAATCTATATATTCATTTATCATATTTATCTCAATAACTTGCAATGAACTTATATTACTTGCTTCCTTAATTTGCCTATAAAATTTATTATAAATAGGATGTAGATATTTCTTAGAAATTCCACTCTTTATAATTTCCCTAGTATATACAGCATTCCAAATTATTAAATCATCCCTTTTATGCTCTTTGTCAACATCATCACTAACTTCTGATTTATGCTTTTCTTTAACTATCCTTATAATTTCTTCTTTATTTCTAGATTCTATTAAAAAAGATATCTTGTTACTAAAAATATTAAAATCTGATTCAAAGCTTTCATATCCATCATTCATAATTTCTCTCCCAATTACATTTCATAATAATTATATACATATTATATTATAAATATACAAATATAATCAATATCCTTTGATATAATTTCATTAAAGTACACAATAAGAAGGAGTAATATATATGAATAAGTTTGCTGTTTATCATATAACAGATGTACCATATGCTTATGCTAAAAATACCAATACCTTAACTATAAGAATCCGTACTGCTAAAAATGATTTAAATAGTTGTTATATTTATTATAAAGATAGATTTGGAAATTATCCTTTTATTAAAAAAGAAATGTCTTTAATATCTGAAGGAGAATTTTATTCATACTATGAAGCTGATTTATCAGTTAGTAAAAATAGATATAAATATATTTTTGAGCTTATAGACAAAGATAATAATATTTATATCTTAGATGAAAGAGGTTTTAGAAAATCAATTTATGAATGTGTTGATGCAAATTCATTTCAATTTCCTTATATCTCACCTGATGATGTATATGATGAAGTTAAAACTCTACAAGAATCTATTGTATATCAAATTTTCCCTGATAGGTTTTGTAAAGGATTTAATATAGATAATCCTAATACTACAACTTCATGGGGAGATGAAAATATAAATTCTAAATCTGTATTAGGCGGAAATTTACAAGGGATAATAGATAAATTAGATTATATTGAACATTTAGGAATAAATCTCCTATACCTTACTCCAGTATTTAAATCTAGCTCTAATCATAAATATAATACTTGCAATTACTATGAAATCGACGAAGCATTTGGTGATACTGTAATAGCCAAATCTTTAATAGATAAATGCCATGAAAAGGGTATTAAAGTTATTTTTGATGCTGTATTTAATCATTCAGGAGATGACTTTTTTGCTTTTCAAGATGTTATAAAAAATGGTGAAAATTCAAAATATAAGGATTGGTATATTATAAATAGCTTTCCTATTGATCAAAAAAAAATTAATTACTATACTTTTGCAAATAATATACGAGAAATGCCAAAATTAAATACTTCAAATGAAGAGGTTCAAGATTATTTTATTAATGTTGGTAAGTACTGGATAAATTAAATTGGAATAGATGGTTGGAGATTTGATGTAAGTGATGAAGTTAGTCATAATTTTTGGAAAAACTTTAGAAAAGGAATTAAATCACTAAACAAAGATTTAATAATAATCGGTGAAATATTCCATAATGGATTTAATTTTTTAAGAGGTGATGAATTTGATTGTATTATGAATTACACTTTTAAAAATGCATGTGTAGATTTTTTTGCTAAAGGAATAATAGATCCAGAAGATTTTTTGAATATCTTATCTGAAAATAGAATGTTATATATGAATAGTATATCACGTCAAATGTGGAACTTATTAGGTAGTCATGACACTAAGAGATTCATTAATGAATGTCAATTTGATATTTCATCTATGAAACTTGCCTTAGTTTTTCAATTTTCCTATATAGGTGTACCTTATATTTACTATGGTGATGAAATTGGATTAACTGGAGAAGATGATCCACTTAATAGAAAATGTATGATTTGGGACACTTCTAAACAAAATAATGATTTACTAGACTTATATAAATTATTAATAAATCTTAGAAAAAAATATAAATCTTTAATTTATGGTACATTTACTCCTATTTATTATAAAGATAATCTTTTAATTTTTAAAAGAGAGTTACCTAATGAATCAATTTTAATATGTTTAAATAAAAATACTAAAGATATAGATGCTAAATTAAATTTTGATATAAATGGTTTTGATTTAATAAATAAATCTTTAATTAATATAAACAAACATAATTCTATAAACTTTAAGTCCATGGAATATAAGATAATTAAACTTCAATAAAAAAAATAGGTAGATTTTACTTGTTAAAATCTACCTATTGTCTATTTATAAATTTTAAGGGATAATTTTTATTTTACTGCTGATTCTAAAGCTTTATTAACAGCTTCTATTACACCTTTTGATGAATTAGTTGCTCCTGATATAGCTTCAACACCTTCAGTACTTTGCTTTTCAATTATTTCTGGAACTAAATTATCTTTAACACCATCAACTAAAGTCTTAGTTTCGTTATGTTCAACTAAATTTACTTCAGATATCTTTCCTTTTTCAACTTTAACTTCTACCTTTATTGCTCCAGAAGCGCCTTGACCTTCACCTGTATATGTTCCATCAGTGTATTTTCCACCACCACAGCCAACTAACAAAGTTGCTGATAATGCTATTGTGCTTAATATTGCAGTTATTTTCTTCATTTTTATTCCTCCTACAATTAAATCCTATTTAATAAATGCTGCTGCATTTTTTCCTGCTGTTCTACCAAAAGTAACTATATCAGCTAATGCATTTCCACCTAATCTATTTCCACCATGAACTCCACCAGTTACTTCTCCTGCTGCAAATAAACCAGGAATTACATTTCCATCTTTATTTAAAACTTCAGCATTTGTATTTATCTTTAATCCACCCATTGTATGGTGCACAGCTGGAGTTACAGGTATAGCATATACTTTTCCTTCATTTAATTGTCTTGGAAGGTCTTCCCTATTAAATTCTGAATCTTTTTTAGCTGCAACCGCTTCATTGTACTTATTAATTGTTTCAGCCATTGTATTCTTATCTATTGATAATTTTTCTGCTAGTTCTTCTACTGAATCCGCTTCTGTAACTAATCCCATATTGAAGTATTCCTCAGTTGCTTTTAAGCTCTTTCTTAATCCTTCATCAAAGAAAAGATAAGCTACTCCATCTTTTTGATCTAATATAGCCTTTGAAACTACATCTCTTGTAAATAATTCATTTGTAAATCTTTTACCATCCTTATTAATAAGAATTGCTCCATTACCTCTTACAGCTTCTGTTACCATTACAGCCTTTTCTGGAACAACTGTTGGATGAGTTTGAATTTCCTTCATATCTACTAAATCAGCACCAACATTTTCTCCAAGAACTATACCATCACCAGTAGCTCCGTTATGGTTAGTTGTTGCAAATCCTTTTAAATCTTCTTTATAACTAACTACCATTTCTTGATTAGCTGAGAATCCACCTGCTGCAATAACTACAGCTTTTGTATTTATAGTATATTCTTTTCCTTCTTTATCAGTAACCTTTACTCCTGAAACATTACCATCTTTATCTAAAACTATTTCTTTTGCTTCATTCCATAATCTTAAATCAACTTTTTCTTTTTCAGCTGATGCCTTTAATGTATCAACTAAATGAGCTCCTACAGCTGCTCCCCCTGTTGGTCTATGAGTTCTATAATTTGTAGCTCCTGCCATTCTACCAACATCTGATAAATCAGCACCTAAATCAGTTAACCATGCAACTGACTCTTTAGCTTCATTTGATAACTTTTCAACTAATTCAGGATTGTTTTTTTCATATCCACCTTTCATAGTATCATCATACATAGTTTGTATTGAATCTTCTATGCCTTTTGCTTTTTGTTGTTCAGTTTCAGCTGCATTTAATCCACCTGTAGCTCTATTTGTATTTCCACCTACCATTGGCATCTTTTCTAAAACAACAACATTTTGTACTCCATCTTGTTTAGCTTGTACAGCAGCAGATAATCCTGCACCACCAGCTCCTATTACAACTATATCAGCAGTTTCTTTTTTTCCACCACAACCAACTAAAGCTGTTGGAACTAAAATTAAAGCTGACATTACTAATGCTAAAACCTTCTTTTTCATTTAACATTCTCCCCTTAATCTTTGAGTTATTTTCATCATTAGTATATTTGTTAATTAATAAACAATCAATATTGTGGTCATATTGTTTATTTTGGTCTTTTTGGTCTTATTTTTTAAGTATATAATAATTTGTTGGTCTACCTATTTTTCCATACTCCTGATTTATTTCAACTTTACCTTCTTCAACCATCTTTTCTAAATATCTTCTTGCCGTTACTCTAGCTAGTCCACTTCCTTTTGCAATTTCTTCTGCAGTCAAATCTTGTCCATTCTTTTGGATCATATAATTGATTATTTTATTGTATGTTTTTAAACTCAAACCTTTGCACAATTCTTTTTCTTGTATTTCTTCATCTAGAAAATTAGCATTAATATTTAATATATATTGGTCTATATAATCTTGATTTATATTATCTATATTATTTAATTCAACAAATCTATTCCTATAATTAGATAAAGCTTCCTTAAATCTCTCAAATTTAAATGGTTTTATTAAATAATCAATCGCACCATACTTAAATGCCTCATCTACTGAAGATTTACATTTATCAGCGGTAATTAAAATAGTATCTATATTTATTTCTTTGCTTCTTATCCATTTTAATAAATCTATACCTTTTCCATCTGGCAAAAAAATATCTAATAAAACTAAATCAGCCTTTTCTTTAGTAATTTTAATTTTTGCTTCTTCTATGCTACTTGCATCTCCTACAACTATAAAACCTTCAAGCTTTTCTAGAAACCTTGTATTTATTTCCTTTACCATTGGGTCATCTTCAACAATAAAAACTTTAATTTTATTCATTGCTATATTTCTACCTCCCATGTTGTAATCTTATCTGAAGTTAATTTTAAACTGCCATTTAATGATTCTATAATATTCTTTATATTATATAGGCCAAGGCCTCTAAAATTTCCTTTTGTACTAAATCCCCTTTTAAATATTTCTTCTTTTGTATCATCAGCGATTTTATTTCCATTATTTTTAACTATTATTTTTATTTTTTCTTCTTGAAAGATTCCAATATATATATATCCATTTTCTCTTGATTTAAGTTCTTCAATTGAGTTTTCTAAGAGATTTCCTATAATAGTCAATATCTCTTGTACTTTTATATTATTAGGAATAAACTTTAAGTATGATTTTTCATCAACTTCAAATTTTATTTTCATTTCATCCGCCTTATTATATTTAGAAAATAACAATCCTTGTATTGATGGCTCTTTTATTTTACTTAAATTATCTGTTATTATTCCTCTAGTTTCTGTTGTATGGAAAATGTACTCCAAAGCCTTATCAGTTTCATCTAATTGTATTAGTCCTGCTATTGTATGTAATTTATTCATAAATTCATGATTTTGAGCTCTTAAATTCCAAGTTAGCTCCTTTACTCCTGTTAACTCTTCTGCCATATTATGAACCTTTGTAAAATCTTGAAAGCTCGCAATTGCTCCTACAACCTTGCCATACTCACCAATAATGCTGTAGAAATTTCCCATTATTATTATATTATTTTCTAATCGTATTTCCTTATTGAATATTCTACTTCTTCTATACATAACTTCAAATAATAAATTTATTATTTTACTATCTATTTCATCATTTGAATTTATATTAAGTATTTCTGAAGCTTTATTATTTATTACTGTAATACATCCAGAATTATTTATTGCTATTAATCCTTCTTCTATATTATTGATAATAGATTCTTTTTCTCTTAATTGAATAGCTATTTCTTCTGGCTCTAATCCATAAATATCTTCTTTTATGTTAATAGCTAACTTCTTTGCTAAAAAAATTATAACAACAAAAACTCCTATAAATACAGGTATTAATCCTTTTATATATTCCTTCACCTCCCCTCGTAAATCTCTTTTTAGCATTCCTACAGCTACAGCCCCAACTTGTACACCATCTTTATGTACTGGTACAAAGCCTCTTATAGATCTGCCTAAATGCCCCTCTCCTTCAGATACATAGGTTTCTCCTTCTCTTAAAACTAACTTTTCATCTCCACCTAAAAATCTTCTTCCAATATTATCGGGAATTGGATGCGAATATCTAATTCCTTCATTATTCATAACTGTTATAAATAATAATCCTGTTTTAAGTCTTACTCTTTCAGCAAAGTTTTGGACTTTTAAATGTGTTGGATCTCCATTATCAGCTAATTCTTTTTGAATCATAGGATTGGCTGCCACCACAAAAGCAGTATCAATAAGACTCTTTCCTATTGCTTCAGTTACTTTATTATTTATAACTACTAAAGAAAAAATACTTATAATTAATATTACTGCAATAAAAATACTAATTGTAAGTCTTGTAATTTTCTTTTCTAAAGTCATTTTTATACTCCTATACTATAATCATTATTTTTTTCACACAATAATTATACATTAATATATATAATGTAACAAATAAAAAGGATGAGATAACTCTCACCCTTTACATTGGTTTTATTATATCTAAAACATAATTTTTAAATTCTTCAAAACTTCCACTTATTATTGAAGCTCCTTTATTTATTTTTCCACTATTAAAATTATATTCTGCTGAACCATAATTAAAGCTTGCACTAGAAACTATTATACTTGCTTCTGTAACTCTATAATTTACTTTTGCTAACATTACGTCCTTGCAGAATTCCACAAAATTATTAGCCTTTTCTATATTTCCATTACATACTACAGTTAAAACAAACTTAAATAATTCATATCCTCCAATAAGTGGTATCATAGAACCATTTGCCATGTAAAATACTTTACCCATGTTATAGAAATACTTCATATTACCATAACTCATTGTTCTAAATTCATAATTTATTTCTAAATCTTTATTATTTAATGCTTGAAATTTTTCTACTATATCATTCCATGCTCTTGCTTCAGCAGTTTTATTATTATTTATAACACTTTTAAATTGTGAAAAAGCATTTTCTAAATCTTTATCCCTATTTACTACTGATCCATTAACAGCAACGCTATACTCATTATTTTCATATATTAATTCCACTCTATTATTCATCTTAAACTCCCCTTACTAATAAATATAAATTTATTATCTAATAATAATTATTATATCATAATAGTTTATAATTTCAAGGACTATATTGTTTTATTTAACAATCTCGTATGGCCAATCTTTTATGCCACCAAAATCATATACGTTAGTGTATCCCTTTTCTAATAATATATTCGATGCTTTTTTACTTCTATTTCCACTTCTGCAATACACAAGAATCTTTTTATTCTTATCATTTAATATATTTTCTGCTTCTTCTTCTAATTTATCTATAGGTATTAAAATGCTATTTTCTATATGTCCACTATTATATTCTTCTTCAGATCGCACATCTAAAATAATAACTTCATTTTTTCCCATTTCGTTTTTTGCTTCTTCTGCATCTATTTGGGTTACTTTAATATCTTCAGTTACACTTTCAGAAGCTTCATTTTCTTCTCTGATATCTTTTTTATTTGTACAGCCTGTAAAGAATGTGAAATTAAAAATAAATATTAATGATATTATCGATATAGCTTTTTTCAATTAAATCACCTCATACAAATTATAAAATAAAATAATAAATAAGTTTGTGATAAAGTCACAAACTTATTTATTATATATACTTATACCAGGAAATATTACTTTAAAATAATCATCTTTAATTGAATTTATTAATTTAACCTTACCAACGCCATAGAAGGCTTTTTTCATTCTTAAGAATCCTCTTCCGTTATTTAAAAATCTTTTATTATTATCTAAAGTTATTAATTTTTCATAAAGCCACATATTTCTTTTGCTGTGACTTATTCCTTTATCTAAGTTGTTTTTTTCTATTAAAGCCCCTGGACTATTTATAGATATAGATTTATATCCAATATTTATTTCAATAACTCTATTTACTGATGAATATTTTCTATATAGTACTGCATTTTTTATTCCTTCTATTATTGCAGATGATGGGTACTCCTTTGGCATTAAATCATAAATTATCTTTTCTGCCTTATCAACCATTTCTAATATATTACCTTGAATTATTATAACTTCATCTTTATTTTTATTTATTCTATTTATAATTTTTATCATATTTTGGGGTATCCATAAGCTATTATAATTTGAAAATATTAATAATCCTCCTAGAGTACAACTCATATTTTCACTTTCTTTTTCCTTATATGCTATTCTAGAGCTTTCTAAAAGAAACTCCTTATTTTCTTCATTTAGCTCTATTCCTTTATTTTTAAAATACTGTTTAAGTAAATCTTCATCCAAAAATGAAATATCACTTCTCATAACTATAGATGTTTCCATAAAGAAATCTAAATTCTCTTCAAAAGCTTCTATTAACTCTTGCTTTCTCATTGTATCTGTAGTTGAACCCCTTCTTATATAGAAAGCTCCATTTTCTCTTACTTGATATGGCTTTTGCTCTCCTGAATATATAGTTATTACACATACTTTTTTTCCCTGAATATTACATGTATCAACTGATATTGGGATAGGTGGCTCACATCTTGATGATACTATTTGCTGTACTTGCTCTTCTTTTACAATTTCTGATTCATTTATACCTATAATTTCTTTACTTTTATCTTCTACACCTATTATTATATATCCTCTTCCCCCTCTAGAATTAGCAATAGCACAAACATCCTTTGCAAGCTCTTTTTTATTTCCTTCTGATTGTAATGATAGCTTTAATTTAAAATCTAGCTTTACTCCTTCTTCCTTTTTTATTAAAGAAAGTAACCTCCTGCTATCCACCCAAATATCCCCCTAAATAAAAGTCATTATATTTTATATTACTATAAAAATATAAGATCAGACACATAATCTTTTGCCTGACCTTATATTTTATAAAAGTTTACTCTATAAGCTTCTTAATATAGTTATTTAATATTTTTTGATCAATTAATCCCTTATTATCTTTAACTATATTCCCATTTCTATCTATAAATATAGTTCTTGGTATTGCTTGAACAGCATAAGCATTTGCCGCACTAAATTTTGTATCAAAAACTATTTTCATATCTAAATTGTTTTCTTTTAAATAATTTAATGCCTTTTCTTTAGTTTCTCTTTTCCCATCTGTAAGATTTACCATAAGTATTTCAACATCATCACCATACTTTTTCATTGCTTCTTCAAAATATGGCATTTCTGCTTTACATGGGCCACACCAACTTGCCCATATGTTTACTATAACTGGTTTTTTCCCTTTAAAATCAGATAACTTTATTGAATTTCCAGCTTCATCATAAACTTCAAAATCTTTAGCTGCCTTATAATCTGTTGAGCTATTTTCATTTGTTGTATCTATAGGCATATATTCACCAGCTAAATATCCATATCCAAACTTTACTATTACAATTAATAAAATTAAAGATATAATTATTGTTATTAATTTTTTCTTATCATTCAAGCTTTTTACCTCCCTAATTAAATGTAAGTATTGATAATAATAAATTTAAGTATCCTGTCATCATTAAAAAACCTATTATAATTAACAATATCCCTGAAATAGTATTAATAACCTTGTAATTTTTCTTAATGAACGTAAAAGCACCCTTTAATGTATCAATTAATAATGCTGATATTATAAATGGAATTCCAAGGCCTAAACTATAAGTAAGTAACATGAATATCCCTTGCATTGAATCTTTACTATTTGCTGCTAGCATTAAAGCAGATCCTAGAAAAGTTCCAACGCACGGTGTCCAACCTATTGCAAAAATAACTCCAAATAATATTGAAGAAATTAAATTAAGATTATTTAAATCACTTTTATTTTTTAATTTAAAACTTCTATCTAAAATTGATATTTTTAAAACTCCAATGTAATTTAATCCAAATAGAATTAATAATGCTCCTGCTACAACATTAAAAGTTTTCATATACCTTTGTATAAATACTCCAAAGGTTCCAGCAGCTCCACCTAGAATTGTAAAAACAATTGAAAATCCAATTACAAATCCAATAGAGTTTATCAAAGCCTTATTACCCTTTCTATCATCACTACCTCCCATAAAATATGAGACATATATAGGAAGCATAGGTAATATACATGGTGAAACAAACGTAATTATTCCCTCCAAAAATAGAATAAGATAATTCACAACATCACTCCTCTCCTTTTTTTGATAGTATATCATAATATCTGGAATAATTGAATAAGTTACTTTTATGACACCATAGAAAGTAACATTTTATTATCTAGTTTTTAAAACTACATGTTGACCATATTTAATTTTATGATATATTATTGATATAACAATAAATGAAGGGAATGTTTTTATGAATAAGATTGCATTGATAACTGATAGTACATGTGGTTTACCTAAAGAATTTATTGATGAATATGATGTTAAAGTTGTTTCTTTAAAAATTTTATATAAAGATAAAGAATTTATTGATGGAATAAGCATTACTCCTGAAGAAGTTTATTCTAAATTACCACAAGAACTTCCTACGACTTCTATGCCTGCTGTAGATGATGTAATATCTTTATATGCTGAATTATTAAAAAAAGGATATACTCATGCAATAGTTTTACCTATATCATCTGGTTTATCAGGTACAATAAACAGTTTTAGGTTAGCTAGTGAGCAATTTGAAGATAAAATAAGTACATTTATATTTGATACTAAAATACTCTCTATGGCAGTTGGATTATTAGTTATTGAAGTTGGTAAGATGATTAATAAAAAAATGAATTTTGAAGATATATGCAATTCAATACCTAAACTTAGAGAAAATTTATGGATGTACTTTACTGTAGATACTCTAGAATATCTAATAAAAGGAGGTAGAATCGGTAAAGTTACTGGTGGAATAGGAGAAATGCTAAATTTAAAACCTATAATAACTATGAACGATGATGGCGCGTACACAAATTATGCAAAAGTTCGAGGGTCTAAACAAGCATTTAAAAAGCTTCAAGATTTAGCTACAAATATTTTAAATAAAGGTAAAGGTAAAGTTATAATAATGACTGGTACTATGCATAATGAAGCCGATAAACTTAAAGAAATCTTATCTTCTCATGAAAATACTACATTTATATATAAAGGTACCATAACTCCAGCTGTTGGAATTCACTCTGGTCCTAGACTACTAGCTGTTGCTGTTATGTCTGAAATATGAAAATAGATATTGTAAACTAATTAGTTTACAATATCTATTTTTCTAAAAACTCTAATGTTGTATTTATCATTTCCTTTTGTTGCTCTTCCCAAGATATTATAGACTCATTATCCCCCTTTTGATTTCCATATACCCCAAACTGTGCATGATTTCCACCATTGATTTCTTTAAAAACTGCTTCTGCTGGCAAGTTTTCTTTACTATCTTCTATATCATCTATAGTAGTTAATCCATCATTTTCAGCATATATACTAAGAACTTCTATATCATTATCTGATAAATCACTACTACTTGATGGATATGATCCTAACAATATTACTCCCTTAACTATACCTTGATTATTTTCTGCAAACATAGCGGCACTTACTCCCCCCATAGAGTGTCCACCAACATACCAATCATCTATATCTGCATTTCTTTTTATAAATTCACTTGCTTTATTATTGTCTAAAATTGATAAATTATAATTGACATCTGCAATTGACACTAAATATCCTGCCTTTGATAACTCATTAGCATAATAAGAATAACTTAAAGGTTCTACTAAAGCACCAGGATATATAACTATTCCTACATTTTTATTATTTTGTTTTGGATAAAATACATAAAAGCTCTCTTCTTTAGAGTACTCGTCTACACTTATGGTATTAAATAATTCATTTAATGGTTTATATGTATTGCTTGTCCAAATTATAAACCCTAAAAATATTAATATAGTAATACTTAAAATAATACTTGCTAAACATTTGACTTTTTTATTTAATTTCATTTAACACCTATTTATATTAAGATAAGACTAAAAGCCTTATCTTAATTATTTTTCTAAATTTAATTTTACTGCTTCTAAATCTTCTTCATTTATTTCAAGTAACTTTATAATTGTTTCTTCATCTAATCCTAGATTTTTAAGATTTAAAAATCTAGTAGTTATTGTTTGTAATTCAACTTCTCTCTTAACCCCCATTTAAAATCACCTCTTTTATCTAAGAATAAATATAAAGTAAATTATTCTGCATCATGTTCAAAATCTTTTCCTGTTTTCATTGCTATTCTTTCAGCAACTAAATTTTTTAATAACACATTAATAGTCCATTCTTTAGATGTTTCTGTAACTGTTGCCTTTAAAACATTATTAACTCTAAATTTCTTTAAGTTTTCAATGAAAATTCCCATTTTAGCACCTGGAATATTATTAAATATTATTGCTTTATTCTTTATTCCATCTTCTGCATCACTTAATATATTACCCTCTATTACATCTTTCACGATTGAATTTCCATTTTTATAGCTTAAAACTATTCTATCTCTAATTCCAATCATTCCAGCAAGATTGCTTACTGTTTTTATTTCCTTTTGATTAAAGTTGCATAAAATTACACAACTTCTTCCTTCTTTAACTTCTGTATCTTTTGTATCTAATTTTTCAAATGACATAATCTTCTCCTTCTTAAATTATAAATTTATATATCTATATCATATAAAAATACTAAGAATTAAGCAACCTTGAATTTTTTACAAATATACTTACTATTAATTTTGAATAACAGGACTTCTATAAAGCATTTTTATTGTCATTATTAAATCAATAATTATTATAAAAATAACAATGCCATTTGTCATTCTAAATACCTTTTCTAAACTTAAATATATATTATTTACTATAGGTTGAAGTAAATTAATTCCTATATAACACAATATCATCCAATATATAGAAAATCTTAATGTTATCAAACCTTTATAATTATATTTTAATTTAGAGTAATCCCAATATTGCTTATTAAATATTTCTTTTAATAAATATCCACTTATAAATTCCACAGTTGTTGGAACTATTAGAAAAATTATAAAGCTTATAATATTATTAAAATTAAAATACTTATCACATAAAACTAAAATAGTAAAAGCAATACCATACATTGGTTTATATGGTCCTTTCATGAAACCTTCCTTTTTAAAATTTCCTGTTATTATGTAGCTATATACTCCTTCAATTACCCATCCTACTAGCGAATATAGTATAAAGTTAAATAAAATAAAATTTATTATAGTCATAAAAAATATCGACCTCCATTTAATTTTACTTTTAGTTTAACCAAAACTTATTCATAAATACCTTAATCCTTTAATTTGATTACTCTATTCCCCATCCCCTTAAAATCTTTATTTATTTACACTAAATTCTCATTTTTGCATTTTTTATTTCATTGTAACTTTTATATTTTGTAAGAATAAAATGAAATTGTAGATTATTTGTAAAGGAGAGGACTAAAATAGAATCTAATTATAAAAAAGTTAAGATAATATTATTAATAATATTAATAGCTAATATAGTTGTCGCTGTATCAAAGATATTAGTTGGATTAATTATTAATAGTTCTAGTGTAATGGCTGATGGATTTCATTCCATTTCAGATGGTGCATCGAATATTGTAGGCATGATTGGTATTGTTATGGCTTCAAAACCTAAAGATACCGATCATCCATATGGACATAAAAAATTCGAAACAATTGCAAGTATGTTTATAGGAACAATGCTTCTATTTATATCTTTTAATGTTATTAAATCTTCTATTAGTAAATTATTTAATCCTTCAACATTGGAAGTTAGTCTAGAAAGTTTAATTATTATGTTAATAACTTTATTTATTAATATATTTGTTGCCTTTTATGAAAATAAACAAGGCCAAAAGCTTAATAGTCAATTATTAATAGCTGATTCCCTTCATACTAAAAGTGATATCTTTGTTTCCATAGGAGTACTTATAGCTCTATGTTCTGTAAAACTCGGACTTCCTCCAGTAATAGATACAATTGCGTCTTTCGTTGTTGCTTTATTTATTCTTCATGCAGCTTACGAAATATTTAGAGATAATCTTTCTTCTTTAACGGATAAGGTAATGTTAGATGAGGAAGTTGTTGTTGATATTTTAGATGAATTTGATGATATAAAAAATGTTCACAATATTAGATCTAGAGGATATAAAGATTATGTATTCTTAGATATGCACATAAAAGTAGACTCAAATTTAAGCGTTGATGAAGCACATAGCCTTGTTCATAAGGTTGAGGATACTTTATCTGATAGACTAGGAAAAAAAATTGATGTTATTATTCATGTTGAACCTGATTGATTATAAATAAAATGACTAGCTATATATTATATAACTAGTCATTTCATTGTTAAAAATATTGGTTATCTGGTGGTTTCACCTTCATATATTCTTCTATATTAAAGTAGTAGTTTCCATCATACTCTATTTTACCTAATGCCTTAATCCATTGACCTTCTTTTAAAGTATCTTTACAAATTGAATTTAATCCTATTATTACTGAATCTGCTACACAACAGTTCATTTCTTCTCTAGCCAAAATAAATTTTTCTTCACCATTATGCTTGTGGACAAATCCAGTGAAAATTATATATTTACCTAAATAATCTTGTCCATTTTCACTTATTTCCTCAATTATATGGTGATTTTCATAAGATACTTCTATTGCTTCATTAGCAGAACTATTTTTAAATTTATAGTCATTTATGCTAAATTGTTCTTGAGAAATAAAATCATTTAATAATATAAAAACTCCAATTACTAAAGTAAATATTATAGGTATATAACTAATTGAATTATCTTTTCTAGTATTAAAACTTATAACTTTAAATATTTGAACTATAATTAAAATAGGCAATATAGCTAAAGCTATATATAAATTTTTAGCAGTTTTTGGACTTAAAAATTTATATATATATCCTGATAACATTAAATAACCAATAAATGTTGTTAAAAGAACTAGTATTAATAACCATATAAATTCATCTACATTAAATTTTTTCATGCTACCTCCTATATGATTATTGTTAAACTTACCGAAAATGCTAGTACAACTAAAATAATTAAAGTAATAAGCTTAATTGTAAATCCCTTTTTAAAATATGAGCCCAATATTATAGCATTTTTTAAATCTATCATTGGTCCAAGTATTAAAAATCCTGAAATAGCTGGTAGTCCAAAATGTTCTAAAAATCCCTTTGCTATAAATGCATCTGCTTCAGAACATAAGGAAAGTAGGAATGAAAGTAGCATCATTATAATTATGGCTAAATATTTTCCACTTGCCATATTGTTAAGCATTGTATCATTAACTATAGTTATAAATATACTTGATAAAAATGATCCAAATATGTAGTACTTTAATATATTTGAAAACTCCTTATTAGCATGTTCTAAACATAATCTTATTTTTGATTTATTATAAAAATAATCTGTTACTACACAACCACAATCACATAAATTTTCATAATCATTAGTACTTTTTATAATTTCTTTTCTTTTATTTGTTAATAAATCTATTAAAATTCCTATTATTATTGCGCATAATATTCCACCAAATACTCTTATTAAAATAACTTTAATATCATTAAATGCATAAAATGTTGATGCAATAACTACAGGATTTACAATAGGTACACAAAGCATGAATACTATGGAAACACCTATTGGTACTCCTTTTTTTATTAAGCTCTTTGCAATAGGCACTATAGCACATTCACATATTGGAAGGAAAACTCCAGCAAATGCAGCAAATATTATTGAAATAAATTTATTTTTAGGAAGTATTTTTTTTACTAATTCTTCTGAAATGTACATTTGTATTACTGCTGAAATAATTGAACCAATTAATATAAAAGGTAATGCTTCTAAAATCATACTTATAAATGTATTAGCCCATTTTTCTAATCCCATACTCAATCTTTATTTTCCCTCCTTATTAAAAAGAGTTCTAATTCCCCTAGTCAATATACCTTCCCTAAAATAACTACTTTTGTTTAAATCTTCTTTTAAATTATTTATGCTTAAAGAACAAATAATCGGTGCAGTAAGATTAATACCCTCAATTATATTCATTAATCTTTCTCTTTTTTCTTTATTTATAGAATTTAAATTATTTAAAACAATTATTTTGCTTGATTGAATAAATGGTATTATTAGTTCTCCCATATTTTTTAAATAAACTTCTAAATTACTACTATCTCCTATAAAGTAATTTCCATAAAAAGTTACTTGTTCTTTAACTTTTCTATTTTTTAAAAGTTTAGCAATTATACTTAAATCATAAGTTCCATTAAATTCAATTATTATTCTATTGTATTTTTTATGTTTAATTTCATCTATCAATAAATCTTCCATATTATCACAGTTATTTAAATAAACTATTTTTACATTTTTAAATTTTTTTTCTATATTAGTAGTTCCCCTTTCTAGAAGAACCACTAATGTTTCATCATTATTACACATTTCTGTAGTTAAATAAGAATTTATAAAAGATGTTTTACCTGAACCTAAAAATCCACTTACAATTTCTAGCTTACATTTCATATTTTATCCTCATTTAAAAAGTTGCTTTAACTCTTCTTTATTTAATTTAATACCAATAAAAGAAATAACACTATTTGTATTGTCTTTTATTTCTCTAATCTCAAATTCATCTTTTACAAAATCAAATTGTCCATTACTTCCATCTAAAAGCTTAACAATTCCTTTAGCCCTTAGTACATCCCCATAACTTTTTGATGAAGATATGAACTTAAACTTTGATATTAATTCTGATTTAGATATCTTAGAATTAGGATATATTGCAAAAGTTTCAAAAACTTCATCAGCTTTTTTATGTTCTTCTAACTTTTTAGTTAATTTAGCCTTATATGAGTTGTTTCCTTTTAAATTTAAGTTTTCAGAATTATTTTGATTTAATATATCTTTTCCTTTTATCTTGTTCCAATCTTCCCTAATAATAACTGCTCGTCTATTTAGTTTTTTTATTTTAGAAACTACATCTTGAACTTCTTCATAATTTAACTTTTGAACTCTACTTAAAACTATTTTTTTAGTATTTAGTATTTGATCTTCATAAAAATCTTTAAAATTATTAATATACATATCAAATTTTTCAGGATCAATAACAGTAATTATATTGTCAACTTCTGATTTTTCTTTTAATTTTCCTTCCTTAAAAACTTTTATTATATCTGTTAATTTTGCAACCCCTGAAGGTTCAATAATTATTCTATCTGGATGATATTTTTCTATTACTTCTAATATCGCTTCCTTAAAATCACCAGTAACTTGACAGCAAATACAACCTGAATTTATTTCCTTTACTTCTATATTAGATTGTCTAAGTATAGCTGCATCAATACTTACCTCTCCAAACTCATTTTCTATAATTGCTATATTTTTTTCATATGCACCTTCAGTAATAAGCTTTTTCATAAGAAAAGTTTTTCCTGCTCCTAAAAATCCTGAATATATATCTATTTTTATCTTCATTTAACACCTCTATTAAAACTTGCTCTTATAACGTTCTAAACATTTTATGCCTTAAATTTAAGTTATATTACTTTTTTAGTAAGGAAATACTTATTAAATATAAAACTTTTTATTTTCTGATATAAATAAAAAGAGGCTATAAATTAATTTTTAATTTATAGCCTCTTTTATACTATTGATTTTGTGTGCTTTTTAAAGTAATATTTTCAAATGAATTTGTTAATATAAATTTTCCATCTCCAACTTTTATAAATTTAACTACTATCTTATCACCAACAGAGCTTAATGCTACTTCTCTTGATGTTTCTGTTGAAACTGAAAATATATTATCACTTCCTTTAATTTTTATATCATAAATACTAGTTCCATCCTTAACAACTAATCCAATTCTTTCGATTTCACCTTCTAAGCTTTCCTCACTATTACTACCCTCAAGCGAAATATTAGTGTTAGTTAATCCCTCTAAATATTTATTAAGAGTTGATTGTAATGAATCTCCAACGCCTACTATATTATAATTTTTAACATTCACCATAGCATACTGTTTAACTAATCCATTTGAATCTTTTAAAGTCATAAAATAAGTTGGTTCATTTTGTATATTTATTAAATATGGTAAGGTGGCTGTATATCCATATTGTTGAACTTTACCTTGTGCAGATTTCATACTTGCAGTTTCTGTTGCTCCTGATGTTTTATATAAGCTTGTTTCACCTGTTCTTGTATTAGTTAAAGTAAAGCCTACTAATCCTTCATCATTTCCTACCGATGTTACTCCCGTAAAATAATAACATTCATCATTATTAAATATTAAGTTCATTCCATCTGTAGACTTTAACTTATCTTTATCGCTAAAGTTAAATACTCCATGAACAAGTTCTCCCCATTTATCTATATAATTTTTTATATATCTATCTGGTTGAATTCTATCTATCCATTTTGGTGCATCTTCTATTCCATAAACATTAGATTCTCCCGTCTCAGCATTTAATACAAGAACACCTATCGCTTTTGCCTCTGCTATCCCAATAGCATTATCATACCTAGTAACAACCCAATATGGATTTCCTTCATCATCTAATTCAAAAGTAAAATCAGTATGACCAGCCTTCATATCTCTAAGATAAGCTGCTCTGTGTAAATCACTAAAAAGATAAGCTGATTCTAAATATTTAATTTTAATATCTTTTCCATTTACCTCTGTTACTAATTGTACATCACTTTCGTTTGTTGCACTTACCTTTATATAACCTGTAGTTCCTTCTCTATTAGTAAACCATTTAAATAATGAGGAATGTTCTAATGGGGCAACATAATAAAGTTGTCCATTCACACTTTGCAATGTTAAATCTCCAATAGTTACTTGGCTACCTAAGCTAGGTATTTCCCCTAATTTCTTATCAGCTAATTTATATGCAACTTCTTTATCTATAGTTGGTAACTGTTTTAAATCTATGTGTTCAATTTCACTACTAAATTCAACACCTTCCACATCACCAAGTAATCCTCTATGGGCCTTATAGCTCACTATAGGGCTAAATACTACTAATGATATAATATAAATTGCAGCAACTATTACTGCAGCTAGTCCATATTTCTTATTTAATGTAAAAAAAGCATAAGTTGCTGTTACTACAACAAATACTCCTGCAATATAAAATGAACTCAATGTAAAATCTAGTATTAAACTACTATTAAAAGCTAAAAATATTCCAACTATAATATAAGCTGTTAATAGCCATCCTAAATATTTAAAAAATGATCCTTTTTTTGGTGTAATGTTTCTTATATTCTCCATTTTCCATCCTCCAGTATTTATTCTACCGTATTATATAGTATATATTACATTATAATATAATAGTTGTAAATATATTTCTAAAGAAAATTTCTATCTTATTTAAAACTATAAAATTATTTCATATATTATTTTTCATGTTTTATTTGCAAAGATATTAATTATTTAATACTAAAACATTATTTATTATTGTATAGTTAGTTCAATAATCCATATAATTTTTTTTTAAAACTTATTATTTTTTCACAGGAATTATTCTATATAATTTAAAATATAATATAATAACAAAACAAGTTTTAGAGGTGTGCTATGAATAGAGCTGAATTAAAATCTAAAGCAAAGGAACAATTAAAAGGCCGCTGGGGATTAGCAATAATCACTGCACTTGTTGCAAGTTTAATTGTTGACACTACTAGCATGACAAAAGGTCTGGACTATGTAATTGAAGTTTCAGACAATTTAACTTTAACATTAAACTTAATTTCGTTTATTTTTGGTGGCGTTATTTCTGTCGGATTGAGTAAATTTCTTTTAAACCTTACAACTAATAAAGAAAATCCTAAATTTGCAGATTTATTTTCACAATTTAGAATATTTTTCAAGGCACTTGGACTATATATTTTAATGGGATTTGCCATATTTCTAGCTACATTATTTCTTATTATTCCTGGTATTATAGTAGCTATAATGTATTCACAAGCCTTTTTTATTTTAGCTGAAGATCCTGATAAGGGAATTGTAGAATGTTTAAGAGAAAGTTCAAAGCTTATGTACGGTTATAAATGGAATTTCTTTGTATTAGAGCTTTCATTTATTGGCTGGTGGTTATTAGCAGTATTGACTTTAGGTATAGGTGCTTTATGGGTTAATCCTTATCAAAAAGTTACAGAAACAAACTTCTATTTAAAACTAAAATATAATATGCAAAAATAAAGTATAAAAATAGGAGTTAATTAATTAACTCCTATTTTTATACTTTATTTACTTATTATTTACCCCATTGATTATTTGTAGCTGTCTTTTTTGCTCCATGACATCCACATTCATCAGTATGTTTCTTTTCTTCTACTTTTTTGTTTTTACAACCACATCCATTAGCCATATTAAACACCTCCTATAACTTACATCCTTATTATTTGTTTTTAGGATTAATTTAATGTTATAAAAAATGTTGAATATATGGATTAATAATTGATATAAGGTAACCTTTATTTAGATTACCTTATAATAACATATTTATAATTAGTAATTTGAATTAGATTTAGTTCCTTCACAAATTGCTATTGAAGCTGAAGCTCCTATTCTTGTAGCTCCATTTTCTATCATAGCCATTGCATCTTCTAAACTTCTAACACCACCTGAAGCCTTAACTCCAAGTTCTGGTCCTACTGTTTCTCTCATAAGCTTTATGTCACTTGCTGTAGCTCCTCCAGTACTAAATCCTGTAGATGTCTTAACAAAATCAGCTCCTGCTTCCTTTGATAATTTGCAAGCTGTTACTTTTTCTTCATCAGTTAAAAGACAAGTTTCTATAATAACTTTTGTTAAAGCTTTTCCCTTTGCAGCATTAACTACAGCTTCTATATCTTTCTTAACATATTCTAAGTTTCCTTCTTTAAGCTTTCCTATATTTATAACCATATCAACTTCTGTTGCACCTTTTTTAATAACGTCTTCTGTCTCAAAAGCTTTTACTTCTGTTGTAGTAGCTCCTAAAGGAAATCCAATAACTGTGCAAACCTTCACATCACTACCCTTTAACATATTTGCAGCCTTTTCTACCATTGCTGGATTAATACAAACTGATGCAAAATTATACTCTAATGCTTCAGTGCAAAGTTTTTCAACTTCCATTTCTGTAGCATCTGCCTTTAAGATAGTGTGATCTATCATTCTTGCTAAATCTTTTTTATTCATAAGATCTCCTCCTGTATGTTAAATTATTTTTTCTCTCAAAAATTCATTATAAATGAAAATCTCTAGTAATTAAAGAGAGTTTTTAACAAATCTTATTTTTTATAAAATTTAATTAAAATAAACGTAGTTGTTCCACCTTATTCTCTTTAAATGATGAAACCGTAACTCCTATTAATCTAACTCCTTCATTTATTTCTTCATTATCTAGTATTTCCTGACAAGTCTTAAATATATCCGCAAAATTATTAGTATAATAATTTAATGTTTTGCTTCTTGTATGATTTTGAAAGTCACTTGTTTTATATTTTACTGTGATAGTTTTTCCTTCTAAATTACCTCTTATAAGATATCTACTTATTTCATTAGAAAAATCTTTTAAATAAAGAATTAATTCTTCTTTATCATGAGTATCACTCTTTAATGTTCTTTCTTTTCCATAAGATTTCCTATCTCTTTCAACTTCCACTTCTCTATTATCAATTCCACGTATTCTATCATAGATTTCTAAACCATACTTGCCTAGATATTCTATATAAAAACTTTTTGGCATTTCATATAAATCTTTAATAGTAAATATTCCTATATTATTTAATTTTTCAACTGATTTTTTCCCAACTCCATGTATCTTAGATACTGGAAATGGTAATAAAATATCTGGAACCATTTCTTTTGTAATTATTTTTATTCCATTAGGCTTGTTCCAATCCGAAGCCAATTTTGCTAAAAATTTATTATATGATATACCTACGGAAATAGTTAATCCAATTTCTTTAAGAACTCTATTTTTTATATATCTTGCTGCTTCCATCCCATTTTTAAAACTGCTATGAGTTATGTCTAAATAGGCCTCATCTATTGAAATAGGCTGTATAATTGAAGTAACATCTCTTAAAATATCAAAAACTTGATTTGAAACTTCTTTATATCTAAAAATCCTAGTTCTTAAATATACTCCATGTGGACATAATTTTTGTGCCATAAAAATTGGCATTGCAGAATGTATTCCATATTTTCTGGCTTCATATGAACATGTTGATACTACTCCTCTTTCACTAATGCCTCCAACTATAACTGGCTTTCCCCTTAAACTCTTATTATCTAGTTGTTCAACTGATGCAAAAAAAGCATCCATATCGACATGCAAAATTAACCTTTCCATAATTTCTCCTTTTAAGCTAAGGCTTCTGCAAACATTCCTTTATTTTTTGATTTTATAAAACAATATACTCCTTGAGCTAATAACTCATCTATATAATTTCTTTTTTCATAGATAGTTGTAAATGAAAGTATTGATATTGCAATAATAGTTCTAAATCCTTTATCCATATAATATTCGTATTCACTTTCTTCCTCACAAAGCATATCTACTACATCTTCGATTAAATCAATACTTTTTCTCATATCATTATTAGATAATACACCTAGCAAAGGTAAAAATTGCTGTGCCAGTTTTATGTCTCTCTTTTCTAATTGCAACATAAACTCTATTGTTTTATACATATGACCTGAAGATCCATTTAACATAATTGCATTTGTTAATCCTTGAATGCTATTCTTGGATTTAATGTTTAAATCCGTCATATGAGTATAAATAGTTTCAATGAACTCATCAATAGTATTAACATCAATATCATTTAACGCCCATAGAGCACAAACTAAATAATCATCTTCGCCTGTAATATTATAATATTTTTCTTTTAAAAGCAGATATACAGCTTTCATTTTATTTGCTATCTTATGCTTATCTTTATTATATCCATATTTAGCTATAACAAATGAAGTTAACACTAAATAATCACATTCATTAAATCCTTGAAATTTTAAAACATCCATTACTTCATATATATCATCAATTAAATTATTTTCATGTCCTTCTTCTAACGCAATTAATAAAGATAAAATATAAAGCATGTCACCTCTAAAAGGTGAAACCCTTGATGATGTTGCTTTTATATATTTTCTTATTTCCTTTACTCTCTCAAATGGAATTTCTTTTTCATAATGGGCAAAAACTAATGATGCAAAGTGATTAATTAAATCTCCATCATTTCTAAGATCTTCCTTTGCATTTCTATAGTTCTCAATTGTCAGATTTATTCTGTCTTTGAGAAGTTTCTCCATATCTAATACTCCCTCACTTTACTTTAAGCATATTAAATTCCCCAATACTATTATACTATAAAAACTGTGTCAGTTTCATAACAAAATTATAACAATTTATAAAACATACATTAAAGAAGCCAAGGTAAGAATTCATCTTATCTTGGCTCTTAGCATTTGTCATTTGTTTATTTTATAATTAACAACAACAGAATAGTAATGCAAGAGCTGTTAATCCAAACCAGCAGTCACATCCGCAACCACCAAATCCAAATCCTCCGCATCCAAATCCGCCACCACAGCCAAATCCTCCACAGCCTCCACAACAATTGTTGAAGCATTGATTTTGAATTACACTACCCTTTCTATCAAATATGATAGTTAGTTTTATAGTATTTTCACAATCCTTTAAAAACATTTGTGGAAATTTACAGAAGAATTTTGATAGCCATGGGCTAAAAGATCTTACTATAATTACAAATTCTTGAGGTTCAAAAGATTCTCTAAAACAACAATTTATATTAACCTTTTCTAATCCTAAATTAAAATCGTTGTTAGATAATCTACTATTACAGTCTGTACTACTTATATCATTAATACTAAAATCATGAATATTAAAATCGTTGAAATTAAAATCATTGATACTTGAATCCTCGCCTTCTAAACCTTCTAAATTAAAATTATTACTAAAACCATTTAGTTCATTTCTAAAACTGTTAATAGAATTATTATTACAGCACGGATTTCTTCTTATTACTCTAATCGGAGTAGAAATTGCTAGTAAGTCATTACATGGAAGAGCTGGAGCTGATAAAATTCTACCACAATTAACAATGATTATATTTATCTTTACTCCATCACCACAGATGTTTCTTGGTAAATTTCTCCTAAGCTCTCTTCCTATGCATTCATCTGCACAAATTATTAGATTATACTCATTGCCTATACAGTCATTATTTTTTACTCTTGTTAAACATATTTTCATTTGTATTTTCCCCTTTTATCTTAAAGTTAGATAATACATAATATGTTTAACTTATACTATTGTTTACCCAATATAAATTTATTATTTTACTAATTTAGTTATATATTAAATAAACTTATTAATATAATTATATATAGCAATAATTTTGAAAGGAATAAATATGGCTGGTAAGAAATTTTCAATACTAAAATCATCAAATAACGACGTTATTGAGGAAACTACTATTACAGAAAAAAAGGATAACTATCCAATAATAGATACTGAAGTAATAGAATTTATCTCAAAAGAATTTCCTAATACATCTAAAGAAATAAGCAACTCTCTTACAAATTTAAAAAATACATTAGAAAAAACAATAGATTATATAGAAGATATATCTAGCTCAATAATAAAAAATGAACGTAACTTTAGCTTAAGTGGAAAATATAGAGACACATCCATAAGACTTCATGATATAAGTATTAGTATAGAAAAATATATACAGTGGATGAAGGGCTTAAATAACAAGGCAACGCTTGACTCTACACCTGATAATAAAGATGAAAATGAGGATTCTCTCCCCTTAGATGATGACATTAACGATAATTTTCTAGAAATTTGTAATGATTTTACTGATAAAAATCCTTTATATTTTAAACTAGATAGCTCTAAAGTAAAAGTAGATGACTGGAACGACCTTGTTATAAAAACTGCAGACATACTTATAAAAAATTATAAGAATTCAAAGGATCTATTATATTCAAACATAACTTTTCCAAATCTTAACACAAAAAAATCACCTCAAAATGATTTTAGAGACACAATAATTGAAATGCTATTAGAATATAAAATAGATTTATCTAGATATTTTATTTCAATAAACTAAATAATTTGTATAATAATTATCTTTTTGGCAACACTAATAATGGATGCATTAATTAGTGTCCTCTTAGTATTATGAAAAAAGATGAATGAATTTTTTTAATTCATTCATCTTTCTTTTTATAAGTAAGCTCTATTTTATGCTTATCAATTACTTTTTATAAAATAATATCTAATCTTAGTTTAATATTATATAAAAACTTATAAACTTCTCACATAAAACCCTTTATTATAAATTTCTTTATCATATTTTATTTCAATATCATTACATAACCTTTCATCTCTTTTAGCTATAGTAAATTTCACTTCATTTATAATTACTTCGAAATCTTCGTCTGACATAAAATCTGCATACAAATCATAAGCTGGCTTTCCACATCCAACTGCTACTACCTTTACTCTTATATGATTATAGCTGCTTTTTTCTATTTCACTTAATAATGCTTCCTTTGTACTTTCATTAAATATTATATTCATGTTTATCCTCCTTCATATTGTTCGTTAAAATAATACTATTATTTTTATTATATATATGTTTCAATTAATAATCTACATAAGAAACTTTACTATCTATGCTCTTTTGATATCACCATACAACTTCTTTTCGTATACTATAATAAAAAATAATTTAAAGGAGCTATTATGAAAAATGACTTTAGAGACTTACATGAAAATTGCTCATTAGGATTACCTTATCCTAAAATAGAGATTTCTGAGAAAAATTCCAATTATGCTAACTTAATAAAAAGAAGCTATGCTGGAAATATCTCTGAATTAACTGCAGTAACTCAATATACTTATCAAGGACTAATTGCTAATAATATAATAGGAAATATATTAAAAAAGATAGCAGAAGTTGAAATGCATCATTTAGAAATTTTAGGAGAACTCATTGTGGCTCTAGGTGAAAATCCAGACTTTTCTATAAATAAAAAAGATAAAAAATTAAACTGGAATTCTAAATTTATATGTACTTCTGATTCAATAAAAGATATGCTTTTAGAGGATATAAAAAATGAAGAAGAAGCTATAAAGCTATATAGAAAAACTGCTAACTCAATTAATGATGAAAACATAATTGCAATCCTTAATAGAATAATACTAGATGAAGAGCTCCATATAAAAATTTTAACTAATTTATATGAAATAGAAATGAGTAAATAATTAATTTAATTTTTTATTTAATTAATAATAGAATTATGTTATAATGACCTTGTTATTATAATTATTTGATTATGACAATATTTCTTAATATAAAGGAGTTTTAATTATGGGTTTCAAAGATAAAATGAGTAAATACTTTACAGATGCATATATGGAAAAATACGGTGATAGAATGACTAGTACTGCTGGTACCGTTTTATCTGTAAAAATTGAAGAAAAAAACATACTAGGTATAATAAGAAAGTTAACAGCTCATATTTTAATAAAACCAGATATGGGCAAAGGTGTAGTTAAAACTCAATATAAGGCTAGAAAATGGTTTAAAAAGCCAACTTTTATTGATGTTAAACAAGGTCATAAAGTAATCGTTATGGGAATTGAAGGTGAAAAAGGTAAGGCTGATTCAGAAGTTATTACTATTTCAAATATAGCTAATTTGACTACTAAAAAAGACTTACATCCATTTGATCACAATCAAATTAAAAAAGCAAGACAACAAGCAACAAGAATGAGAGCAAGATAATAAAAACAGCCTAAAAATTTTAGGCTGTTTTTATTTTTTTTATTTTTCTTCTATTAGTCTTAAAAATTCCCTAGTTCTATCTTTTTTAGGTTTTGTAAATATGTCTTCTGGAGCTCCCTCTTCTACTACAACCCCATTTTCCATAAATACTATTCTATCTCCAACATCCTTTGCAAATCTCATTTCATGAGTTACTATTATCATAGTCATATTTTCTTTTGCCAGATCTTTAATTACTCCTAAAACCTCTGAAACTAGTTCTGGATCTAAAGCGGAAGTTGGTTCATCAAATAATATTACCTCTGGATTTATAGCTATTGCTCTTGC
The DNA here is from genome assembly GCF_015555225.1 of Clostridium sp. D46t1_190503_E9. Classification (NCBI taxonomy): domain Bacteria; kingdom Bacillati; phylum Bacillota; class Clostridia; order Eubacteriales; family Clostridiaceae; genus Clostridium; species Clostridium sp. D46t1_190503_E9. The sequence continues at coordinate 218,433 of NZ_JADNKB010000005.1, read as the reverse complement.
TATACTTACTCTTTGTTTTTGTCCTCCAGATAAAGTTTTTGGATAAACATCTTTTTTTTCTAATAATCCAACTTTTTTTAATGCTTTAGCTGCTATATTATTTGCCTCTTCTTTATCCATTCTTTTAACTACAATTAATGCTTCTGTTACATTTTCAATAACAGTTTTATTATTAAATAAATTATAATTTTGAAAAACCATCGCTGATTTAGATCTTAAATTATGAATATCCCTTTTAGAAACTTTATCAGTTTCTACCTTTAAATCTGCAATTTGAATTTCTCCTGAAGTAGGTATTTCTAAATAGTTTAAACATCTTAAAAAGGTTGATTTTCCAGACCCTGATGGTCCAATTATTACTACTACTTCACCTTTTTTGAGTTCTAAATTTATTCCTTTTAGAATTTCATCATTTCCAAATTTCTTTTTTAAATTACTTATCTTAATCATCTTTGTCACCTCTTAGTAAACAGATAGCTTCTTTTCTATCGATTTTTGTATAACATTATAAACACTAATTGTTACCCAATAAACTATTGCAACAGCTATATAACTTTCAAAAAATCTATAGCTTGCTGCTGCACTCATTTGTGCCCTAGCTAGAGCTTCTGTTACTCCTAATGTAAATGCTAAAGAAGATCCTTTGATATTATCTACAAATACATTTCCAAGGGAAGGTACTGCAACTCTAAACATTTGCGGCATAACTATACGCTTCATTCCTTGCATCTTAGTCATCCCTACTGATAAAGCCGCTTCCATTTGTCCATTATCTATAGCATCAAATGCACCTCTTAAAGATTCTGCAATATAAGCTGATGCATTTAAAGCCAATCCTATTACAGCTGCTGTATAAGCCGTAATACCTTTTAATGATGGTATTATTTGAGGCAATCCAAAGTAAAGTAAAAATAATTGAACTAGAAGTGGAGTTCCTCTTAAAAATGATATATAAACTTCTACTAATTGCTTTAATATCTTTATATTATTAATTCTAATTAGAGCTACTATAACTCCAATTACTAAAGCAATTATCATAGATATTATTGACAAACTTAACGTAGTTTTTAAACCACTTAATATACTTATTAATAATGATTTAATATAGTTAACATTTGAACCAGTTACATCTGTTTTTAGCCATTTATTAGATATTTCAGTAAAGGTTCCATCTTCTTTCATATCATTTAAAGCTTTATTTACTTCTGCTACTAGTGTTTCATTTTCTGAATTCTTTATAAATGGGAATGCATTTTCAACAGGTTCTATTGGCTCACCTGCTAACTCTAAATCTAAATTTTTTTCATTTATTGTTACTATTGCAGAAATCTTATCTATAACTACTCCATCAATTCTACCAAGTAATAAATCTGTAAAGGCAGCATCTGTATTTTGATATGTTACAACAGAAACTTCATTGTTTACATCTTTATCTCTTATTATTTGCTCGTAGTTACTACCAAGATCAACTCCTACTTTTTTTCCTTTTAAATCTTCAAAACTATTAATTGATTTTGGATTTCCTTCTTGTACAATTATTTGCGCTCCACTATAAACATATGGATCACTAAATAAATATTTCTCTTGTCTCTCTTCTGTAACAGTAATTTGATTTGAAATAGTATTAGCCTTATTAGTATCTAATAGTCCAAACAGACCACTAAAAGATGCCGTTGTAAAATCTATATTATACCCTAATCTGTTACCTATTTCTCTCCATACATCAACATCAAATCCTTCTATCTTATCACCATTTAAAAATGTAAAAGGATAATAAGTTCCAGACATTGCAACAACTAATTTTTTCTCACTATTTAATGTTTCTTTATTATTAGTGCATCCTACCATAACTAATATTGATAGTAATACACTTATAACTAAAGATACTTTTCTCTTCACCCTTATCTTCACTTCCTTATCTTCTGTTCAAAAAGCTATATTAGTTAAATACTACAAGTTCTGTCTCTTCAATAGCTTTATTTACTAATTCGTCAATATTTAAAACTTCTTCTGATTTTCTTATTAAATCTACTCTTGGTTTTGTTTTAGGATGCTTTGGAACAAATATAGTACAACAATCTTCATATGGTAATATTGATGTTTCATATGTTCCAATTTCTCTTGCTATATCCATTATATCTGTTTTATCCATAGCTATTAATGGTCTAAATACTGGTCTATCAGCGCAATCATTACTTACCATTAATCCTTCCATAGTTTGGCTTGCTACTTGCCCAATACTTTCCCCTGATGATACTGATTGAATACCGTATTTCTCTGATAAACTACATGCAACTCTCATCATAAATCTTCTCATTATTATTGTTAATTCATCTTCTCTACAACCATTTATTATTGCCATTTGTATTTCTGTAAATGGTACTATATGCAGGTTTACTCTTTCTGTATATGTAGCTAATATTTTAGCTAAATCTTTTACCTTATCTTTAGCTCTTTCTGATGTATATGGATGGCTATGATAATATACACAATGTAATTCTACACCTCTTTTAGCCATTAAATATCCAGCAACTGGAGAATCTATACCACCTGATAACATAAGCATAGTACTACCATTAATACCATATGGTAAGCCACCTACACCTTTTATTTTATCTTTAGTTGTATATATATATGCATTTTCTCTGATTTCTACATTTACTAGACACTCTGGATTTTTAACTTTAACTTCTAATCCATTCATATGATAAACTACATAAGCCCCAACTTCTTTAGATGTTTCTAATGAATTTTTTGGGAATGCCTTATTTGCTCTATTAGTTTCAATTTTAAAGTTTTTAGGATTAGCTTCTTTAACCTTTCTTAATGCCTCTTCTTTAATAGCTTCCATATCTCTTGGAACTTCTGTTACTATACAAACCTCAGCAACACCAAAAACTTTTCTTACTCTTTCAGTAGCTTCTTCTATATTATCCGCCTTAATAAAATATCTACCTTGATCAGATATTAATGTATATTCAATTCCTTTTAACTTTTTCTTTATATTATCCCTTAATTTTTTTTCAAATTTATTTCTATTTAAGCCCTTTAAAAAAATCTCTGATGCATATTTTACTAATATTAATTTATTCATTTTCTTACTCTCCTTAAAAATGTTAATGAACTTTTTAAAACTTCTATAACTTTGTCTACTTCATCTTTAGTATTAAACCTTGAAAATGAAAATCTTATGGCACTTTCTATTTCTTTATTATTTAATCCTAAAGCCTTTATTACATAGCTTCCAGATGCTGCGCTAGTTTTTGATGTACAAGCAGATCCAGTTGCTACAAAAATATCTTTATCTTCCATTAAATGAAGTAACACTTCAGCTCTTACTCCAATAAAAGAAACATTTAATATATATGGTGTAAAACCTTCACTTAAAGGACTATTTATTCGTATATTATCTATTTCTTCTAGCCTTTTTATCATATATTCCTTTAATTCACTTACATATTTAAAGTTTTCTTTTGTATTACTAAAAGTGATTTCTGCTGCCTTATGTAAACCAACTATAGCTGGTACATTTTGAGTGCCTCCTCTAAAGCCACCTTCTTGACTTCCACCATTTATTAATGAATTTAATACTATTCCTTTTTTAATGTAACAAAATCCAATTCCCTTTGGACCATGGATTTTATGAGCAGCCACTGATAGCATGTCTATATTCATTTTCTTTACATCTATGTCTAACTTTCCATAAGATTGAACTGCATCAACGTGAAACCTTGCCCTAGAACTTCTTTCTTTAATAATCTCTCCTATGCTCTTTATATCTTGTATTGCTCCCATTTCATTATTAACATGCATTATAGAAACTAATACTGTGTCCTTGCATATGGCATTCTTTAAATCTTCTAGAGATATCTTTCCATCTTTATCTACATCTAAATATGTAACTTTAACTCCATTCTTTTCAAGTTCTTTATATGTCATTAAAACTGAATGATGCTCAAAAATAGTTGTAATAACATGATGCCCAGGCTTTACTAACCCTTTTATTATTAGATTATTTGCTTCACTTCCACCTGATGTAAAATAAATTTCATCTTTTGATGCGTTTATACTCTTCCCTAAAAATTCTCTTGCTTCAACAAGCTTCTTTTCAGATTTCATACCTATCTTATGGAGAGATGATGGGTTTCCGAAATATTCCTCCATTGCATTTACTACTTCATCTATAACCTCTTTATATGGTTTTGTTGTTGAACTGTTGTCAAAATAAATTTCCAAACTTTATCCCTCCTTATAATAATATTATTATCTTTTATTATTTCTTAAATTCACAATATGAAACTTAAGCATCCCCTTATTTTTTACGCAAAGAAATATAAACTTTATTATAAATACATTATAAACTAAAGTTTCCTATCTTTTCTTCATGTTTAAAATTACTATATCAAATTTCCCAAAATAAATAAAGGTTTAATTTTTATCACTAACTTATAAAAACAAGTAAAAAGACTATCTCGTAAAATATTACTATATCTTAGAGATAATCTTTTATTTTACTTATTATTACTTTTCATCTTTTTATACTCTATAATAAGTATTACTGTTGTTGTTAAAAGTACCATGGAAATTGATAAAAATATTTCTAACAAGACTTATGCTCCTAATAAACTACTATATAATACATTGTATATATAATATTTATAAATATTACATATTGAACTCATAAATTTAAATCATTAAAAAAAGGCTTTGTAATTGTATAAAATAAACACATTACAACAGCCCTTTGCAAGATATCAAAACTTCAATAAAGAAGCTTTAAACTTAATTAAAATTATTCCATAGCTACAAACTCTACCTTTTCAACATCATTTAATTTTGACAAATCTTCAAGTAAAGTTTTTAAGTCCCCACTAAGTGATGATATATCAATTGTTAAACTCAAGTTTGCACTTTTATTCATAGGTATTCCTTGATTTATTGTTATTATATTTCCTCCTTCTTCAGAAATATAATTTAAAATACCAGAAAGTACACCTTTATTATCTTTTATCATCATGTTGATTGTTACCTTTTGTCCCTGCTCAGTTTCGGCAAGTTCAAAAACAGCCTCTTTATATTTATAATAAACACTTCTACTAATATTAATCGTTTTAGCTGCCTCAGTAACATCTTTAACTTTTCCTTCTTTTAACAATCTCTTTGCATCCACTACCTTTTCATAAACCTCTGGCAAAACTCTTTTATCTACTACTAGAAAATTCCCCTTCATTAGTATCACCTTCAAATATAGTAGCCCCATTATTATCTATATAAAGCTCCTTAATATCCCAATTAATATTCTCATTTTTCAAGAAATCTTTTATATCTGAAAACATCTTAGTATCATTACTTTTTATTATAGACATAATTGTTGGCCCTGCACCACTTAAAAAGCATCCCAATGCACCTAGTGATATACATTTATTATAAACTAAATTATAATCTTTTATCAATGGAATTCTATATTTTTCATGAATTGCATCTTTGCAACAATATTTTAATAATTCATATTTTCCACTTACAAAACTAGAAATCATTAATGATACTCTGCTAATATTATATATAGCATCACTAATTTTAACTTCTACAGGTAAAACCTTTCTAGCCATTGCAGTTGATAATTCAAATTTCGGAATTAATGCTATAAAACTAATTCCTTCCTTTATATCTATTTTATTGTAAATAACATCTTTTTCTTCCATAACAGATACAACCATACCACCAAAAAATGCTGGAGCTATGTTATCAGGATGTCCCTCAATATCAACTCCTATTTTAAAAAGTTCTTCTATACTTAATTTATTTTTCATAATATAATTAGCGCCTAATAATCCTGCAACAATACAGCTAGAGCTTGACCCTAGTCCCCTTGAAATAGGTATATCCTCTTTAATTAATTTTATATTTAATCCTTTAGGTTTAAAATCATATTTCTCGAAACATGTATTCATAGCCTTATATACTATATTTTCTTCATTGCAAAACTCATTTTTGAATCCATCAAAATTAATTCCTTCTTCACATTCAGAAAACTCATACTCATTATATAAGTTAAAAGCTATTCCCAAAGAATCAAATCCTGGTCCTATATTTGCAGATGTTGCTGGTACTCTAACCCTTATCATATATTTTCTCCTACAAATTCCTCAAGAACTTGTCTCATATTTTCAGTGCTACAAATATTATTATGAAGAACCTCTTTCTTATCCAAATCTCTTAAATTAGTAGGAAGATTTATTCCACAATATTCATTTAGCCTTTTTATTACTTCAAAATCGTTATCCTTATTAGTATCTATTTCTAAAGCATTTGTTATGCTTCTTGGAAATTTATATGGACTTGCTGTTGAAGCAATCAAATATGGTGTTGTATCTCCCGTAGATTTAATATACTTATTTAAAACTACATAAGCTACAGCTGTATGAGTATCAATTAAATAGCCCTCTTTTTCATATAAATTCTTTATTGCTTTATATACTTCTTTTATACTCGCATGATTTCCATAAAAGTCTTTTAAAAACGCCTTACTTTCCTTACTAATACTATATACACCCTTATTCTTTAATTCTTCCATTAACGTTTTTATTTCATTCGCGTCTCGTCCACTAGCTTCGAATAAGAGTCTTTCTAAGTTTGATGAAACTAATATATCCATAGATGGAGATTCTGTTAATATAAGCTCTCTTCTTCTATCATATATTCCTTCATTAAAGAAATCAGCTAAGATTTTATTTTCATTAGATGCACATATGAACTTTGCAATAGGAAGCCCCATTTCCTTTGCATAATATGCAGCTAATATATTCCCGAAATTTCCCGTTGGAACTGCAACATTTATCTTATCCCCTAATTTTATTTTTTGCTTATTTACTAATTGAAAGTATCCATAATAGTAATACACTATTTGTGGAATTAACCTTCCAATATTAATTGAGTTTGCAGAAGAAATCCTAATACCCTCGCTTAACATCTTTTCTTTAAATTCTTCATCCCCAAATATTTCCTTTACGCCTCTTTGAGCTTCATCAAAATTCCCTTTAATTCCAACAACTTTTACATTTCTACCTTTTTGAGTTAGCATTTGCATTTTTTGTACTGAACTTACCCCATCTTTCGGATAATACACAAGTACTTTAAAACCTTCTACATCACTAAATCCTTCTAATGCTGCTTTTCCCGTATCACCTGAAGTAGCTGCCAAAATAATAATTTCATCATTTATATTTTCTTTTTCTTTTGCTAATTTCATTATTTGAGGAAGAAACAACAACGCTGCATCCTTAAATGCAGATGTTGGTCCGTGATATAATTCTAAAAATCCATTTTCCTCTACTACTTTAAATCGATCTTCATATGATTTATTTACTGCAAATTTAATTTCTTCATAAGTAAAGTCTGTAAAAAATTCTTTAATGACTTCAAAAGAAATTTCTTCATATTTAAGATTTTTTTTATTTTTTATTTTTTCATATAAATTAGGAAATTCTTCTGGAACATATAATCCACCATCACTAGAAATTCCATTTATAATTGCCTTTGAAGAAGATATATTAACTTCTCCTCCTCTAGTACTAATAAACCTCATAAAATCACCCCAAGCTTCGGTTTACCATCCTTTACCAATATATTACCATGTTCTTTATTGGAATACAAGTGTTTCTAATTTGTAAACATATATTTTTTTGCAATAAAATATAGGAGTTATAAATTACCCCTATATTTTAATTCATATTTATATATGCTTTAATCAATATACTATATAATCAATACAGTATATTACTAAATAGCCAATTTAATTATTTTATCAAAATAACAAATTGAAATCATATATATTTACTATTTTTTTGATCTTATAAATAAATACACACTATTTATTAAGAAAATTATTCCTGAGTAGAATAAAACTATAGCCCATTGTCCAAGCTTTAATGGAACGGTATTAAATATACTTGCTAAAAATGGTACATATAGTATTGCACATACCATAAGCATTGAGACAGTTACAGCTCCAACTAAATACGGATTACTAAATACCTTAATTTCAAAAATAGAATGTCTTTCTGATCTACATTCAAAAACATGTAGCAATTGTGACATAACAAGTGTTATTAATGCAAGTGTTCTACATGTAGCTAAGTCCATTCCATACAATCTTCCTGTCATAAATGAAAGTAAAGTACAAATACCAATTAGACATCCTCTCACAACAATTTTTGACCATAAGCCTCTTGCAAAAATACCTTCATTCTTTTCTCTAGGCTGTTGCATCATTATATCTTTATCAGCAGGATCCACACCAAGAGCGATTGCTGGTAAACCATCTGTTGCTAAATTAACAAATAAAATTTGTATTGGAGTAAGTGGATTCGGTAAATAAAATATTGATGCTAAGAACATGGTTAATACTTCACCTAGATTACAAGATAATAAATATCTTATAAACTTTCTTATATTATCATATATTATTCTTCCTTCTTCCACAGCAGATACTATAGTTGCAAAATTATCATCCATTAATACCATTGAAGCAGCTTCTTTAGTTACATCAGTTCCAGATATCCCCATAGCAATACCTATATCTGCTTCCTTTATTGCTGGAGCATCATTAACACCATCCCCAGTCATTGCAACTATATTGTTTTGCTTTTTAAAGGCTTTTACTATTCTAAGCTTATGATGTGGAGATACCCTTGCAAATACTCTTACATTTTTAACTTTTCTCATAAGTTCTTCATCACTAGTCTTTTCTATTTCTTCACCAGTCATAGCTTGATCATCTGTGTTGCAAATATTTATTGACTTTGCTATTGCAAGTGCAGTATTTTTGTGATCTCCTGTTATCATTACAGGTTGTATACCTGCAAGTTTACATTTAAGAACTGCATCCCTAACTTCAACTCTTGGTGGATCAATGCTTCCTGCAACGCCTAAGAATATCAAATCTTTTTCTAAACCTTCATTTTTTACTAATCCAGTTTCTTTATATGCAGCAGCTATACATCTTAAAGCTCTATTTGACATAGCTTCTATATATGATGCAACTTGCTTTTTCTTTTGAGCTGTTAAAGGCTTAATAGTTCCATTTTCTAATATGTGGGTACACCTTTCAATAACTCTTTCTGGAGCTCCCTTCATATAACAAACTTCCTTTGTTCCTTCCCTAACTATAACGCTCATCATCTTTCTTGAAGAATCAAATGGAATATCGTAAATTCTTTTTGCATTAGAAACAAAAGCTTTAAGCAAATTCACATCTTTAAAGAAAGCTTTTATTAATGCCGTTTCAGTTGGGTCCCCATGTAAAGCCTTTTCTATGTTTTTAACATTAAAATCATAATTACAATCATTACAGTAAACTAAGGCTTTCATCATAGTCGAATGGTTAGTTAACTCTTCTTTATCTAAATCATGAATTTTACCATTCATATATATCTCTTTTACTGTCATCTTATTTTGAGTTAATGTTCCAGTTTTATCTGAGCATATAACAGAAGTACAACCTAGTGTTTCTACTGCTGGCAATTTTCTTACCAAAGCATTTTTCTTTAACATTCTAGATACGCCTAATGCTAGTGCAACTGTTACAATAGCTGCTAGTCCTTCTGGAATTGCCGCAACAGCTAATGAAACTCCAAGTAAGAACATTTCTGTTATTTCATTACCTCTAAGTATTCCAAGTACTGTTACAACTGCACAAATAGTTAAGCATAGTACTACTAATATTTTACCTAGTGAATCTAATCTCTCTCTTAATGGAGATTTTTCTTCTTCAATATTATCTAAAAGATTTGCTATTTTCCCCATTTCTGTATTCATTCCAATACCATCAACAAGTAAAATTCCTCTTCCTTTTAATACTGTTGTTCCCATAAATCCTTGGTTTTTTCCTCTTTTTGAATCTTTAGATACTCCAACTGATTCTCCAGTTAAAAGAGATTCATCAATCATCATCCCCGATGCTTCAATAAATGTACCATCAGCTGGAATTCTATCTCCAGCTTCTAAGATTACTAAATCTCCTATAGTAACTTCTATTGAATTTAATACTTTCAATACCCCATCTCTAATAACTTTACAAGTTGGTGCTGCTAATTCCTTTAATGCTTCTAAGGACTTTTCTGTTCTATATTCTTGAACAAATCCCATTATTGCATTTACAACAACTATAATAAGTATCGTTATAGCATCTGCAGTATCTCCCATTAATCCAGATATTACAGTAGCAGCTATTAATACCCAAACAATAAAATCATTAAATTGAGATAAAAATATTACTACAGGTGATGTTTTTTTCTTGTGTGACAATTCATTTAACCCATAAGTGCTTTGTCTTTTCTCAGCTTCCTTTGTAGATAGACCCCTAGACATTTCTCGTTCTTGTATCACCGGTTGTCCTCCTTATAATAGTTTCTATATATTATATTTAGTAAAATCAAAGATATGATTTTTTTTAATTATTACTATGTTAATCTAATAATTTTTCATTTTTATAATTATTAATTATCGAGTTTAATTGTACAAATTTCTACACATACTTTAAATAGATAGCTTTACAAATTTAAAATATAAATATAGAATAGGTATATATGTAATTAACTAAGGAGGGTAAAAATTTGAAAGATGTAATTTATGTAACTGGACATAAGAATCCAGATTCAGATTCAATATGTGCAGCTTTTTCATATGCTGAATATAAAAATAAGACAGGCAATCTGCCTGCAATACCAGTAAGATTAGGAAATGTTAGTCAAGAAACTCAATATATTCTTGATTATTTCGGAGTTGAAGCTCCTCAATTATTAAAAACTGTAAAATTAAAAATAGAAGATTTAGAGTTTGATAGAATAACTCCAGTATCTCCTGAAATTTCATTAAAAACTGCATGGAAGATAATGAAGGATAAAAATATAAAAACTCTTCCAGTCGCTGACGAAAATGATCATTTACTTGGAGTTCTAGCTGTATCTAACTTAACTTCATGTTATATGGATATATGGGATAATAAAATTTTAGCTAAGAGTAATACTACTTTTGAAAATATTGTTGATACATTATCTGCAAAAGAAGTATTTGTAAATTATGAAAGAAAAACTTTCCCTGGAAAGATTGTTGTTTCAGCAATGAAACCAGAAAGTATGAAAGATCATATAGAAGCTGGAGATATAGCAATAGTTGGAGATAGAGAAGAAGTTCAAGATGCTTTACTTGATCTTGATATATCTTTACTAATAATAACAGGCTCTCATGCACCAACTGATGCAATAGTAGAAAAAGCTAAACAACATAACGTAAGTATTATAAGTACACCTCATGATTCATTTACAGCTTCAAGACTTATAGTTCAAAGTATTCCTGTTGGATATGTTATGATTAAAGAAAAATTAGTAACATTCTCAACTGATGACTTAGTAGAAGACGTAAAAAAAGTTATGATAGATACAAGATACAGAAGTTATCCTGTTATTTCAGAAAATGGTAAAGTACTTGGTACTGTATCAAGATATCATTTAATTTCTAACTTTAAAAAGAAAATCATTCAAGTTGACCATAATGAAAGAAGTCAATCTGTTGATGGACTTGAAGATGCAGAAATTTTAGAAATAATAGATCACCACAGAGTAGCTGATATTCAAACAAGCGGTCCACTATACTTTAGAAGTGAACCAATTGGAAGTACTTCTACTATAGTTGGTAAATGCTTCTTTGAAAATGGAATAAGACCTTCCAAGCAAGCTGCTGGACTTTTATGTGGCGCAATAATTTCAGATACACTATTATTTAGAAGTCCAACTTGTACTCCACAAGACAAGAGCATTTGCTTAAAATTAGCAGAAATAGCTGGAATAAATGTAGAAGAATTTGCTAAAGAAATGTTCAAGGCTGGAACTTCATTAAAAGGAAAAACAGTAGAACAAATCTTTAACCAAGATTTCAAGCCTTTTGGAATTGAAGATACAAGAGTTGGTATAGCTCAAGTAAATACAATGGATATTGAAGGATTTATGCCACTTAAGGATGAAATGTTAGCTTATATGAACACTAAAGCAAAAGAAGCTAACCTAGATATGGTAATGTTATTACTTACAGACATACTAAACGAAGGATCTCAAATACTAGTTGCTGGAGATAGACCAGAAATAGTAGAAAAAGCATTCAACGTTACACTAAAAGACAATACTGCATTCTTAGATGGAGTACTTTCAAGAAAGAAACAAGTAGTTCCACCAATAACTGCTGCAGTATCATCACTATAATTTAGCTAGCTAAATTACTAATGAAAGAATGAAAAAAGAAAAAGTTATGGATGAAATTCCACTGGAACTTCTAAATAGAATTAAAAAGGCTGAGAAAATCTCAGCCTTTATTTTATTCAATAATTCAGCTTATCTGAATTATAACCATAATTATTTCACTCTTTAATTATTTCACTCTTTAATTATTTCATTCTTTAATTATTCCCTTAATTCTTTCACTATTTCACTCTTTAATTCTTCCCATTTCTACCTAGCTCTCATGTTATTAATCATTCCCCACATTTCGTCTGCAGTTTTTACTCCTCTTGAGCTAAGTTCGAAGGCTCTTTGTGTTACTATCATCTCTGAAAATTCAGTTGCAATATCAACATTTGATCCTTCTAATGAACCTTGATATATATCAAAATTTGTTGTTCTTTGGACTTCTACTCCTGGTGATGGAGTAAATAAATTATCTCCTATTGATAAGAAAGCTCTATCTCCTACAGCTGTATATACTGGAATTTCAGCAACTTGTATAAAGTTTCCTTTATCTTTTATATACACTTGGCCTTTTTTATCTACTAAAAAGTTATCTTTATTAAACACAACATTATCTTCTGAGTATCCATCTAAGTAATTTAACTCTAATTTATTTCCTCTATTATCTACAAGCCTACCTCTAGAATCAATAGCTAAAGCTCCATCTCTTGTATATGATTCTTGACCATTATCAGAAATAATTTTAAAATATCCTAATCCATCTATTGATAAATCAGTACTTCTTAAAGTTTCTTGAAGCATCCCCTGTGAGTTGTCTCTAAACCATTCTGAAGTTCTTGTACCAGTCCCAATTACAGACTCCTTATCATTAAGTGGAATTCCTTTTCTATCTAAGGACTCTGTAAGTAAATCCTTAAAACCAACATCTATTTTCTTATAGCCCATAGTAGTTGAATTTGCTATATTATTTGAAATTGCATCTAACTTATCCTGATTTGCATTCATTCCTGTTCTACCAGTCCATAATGTTCTTAACATACATTCTCCCCCTACTATTTAACTGCTCCTATTTCATTTGCAGCCTTTCCTAAAGTTTCATCAATAGTTTGTACTATTTTTTGATTAGTTTCAAAATTTCTCATTGTAGTTATCATATTAACCATTTCATTAGAAATATTTACATTAGATCCTTCTAATGCACCTTGTGTAACCCATACTTGTGCATTATATATAGGATTTTCTCCTCTAAAATAGTTGTCCCCTACCTTTAGTAAATCTCCATAATCACTAAAGTCTGCAGTTGCTAAATTATGAGTTGATCTATTTCCTACATAAATATTATTATTTTGATCTAAAACAAATTTATCTCCACCAACAAATATAGGCTCAAGTTCACCTGTATTTTTATTAGTTCCAAGAACTCTATCACCATTAGTATTTATTAGATATCCATCATTTCCAACTTTAAAATTACCATCTCTTGTATATAATATTTCGTTACCATTATTGGTTTGTCTTTCTATAGTAAAGAACCCCCTACCTTCTATAGCAAAATCTGTTTGTTTATCAGTGCTTTTTATAAGTCCTTGAGTAAATGCAGTATCAACACTATCTATTTCTGATCCTAGACTTATAGTTCCTAATTTTTGTGTTACATTTTTACCATTAATTACTTTATCCCTATTTTGCATCATAACTTCATCAAAGCTTTTGATTGATAAATTATCTCCCTTAAAGCCTGTTGTATTAGCATTAGTCATATTGCTAGTAATATTGTTTTGCCTATTTTCTAGTGATATTAATCCTGACACAGCTGTATATAGACTTCTAATCATTGCTCTCATCCCCTTTAAATAGTACTTTACATTCATCATCATAGTGCATTCCAAGATCTCTAGCCTTTTCTTCTATCTTATCACTAGAAATCTCTTTATTATAGCTATATCCAAACATAAAAATCGAAGTTAATACCATTCCTATTCCTATTCCCATAAGTACTTTTCTATCTGTTAAGAAATCAAATATTACAGTTAATTTTTTAATAAACTTTTTATTAATAATACTTCCCCCTTACCTATGGATAGCTCTTCGCATATTTTTTCATCAGTTAATCCAGCTTCTAGAAGTAATTTTACTTTCTCTAACTTATCATTTTTTAAATTGTTATACGAAATATTTGACTTATTTGAAAAATTTATTTCAGATATTACATTCTCATTAAATTCGCTATTAATATGCTCTTTTTTTAAATCATTATCTAATTCTTCTACTTCAAAACTTGTTATATTTATTTTATTATCGTCTGTTATCTTAGAACTCTTAATATCAGTGATTGAAATTTTTAATTCCTCAATTTCTTTCTGCAAGTCTAAAACAGTTTCTGCTAAGTCTTTTCTTATAGCTATTATCTCTAAACCATAGTCTTTATCATTATTTGATTCTTCTCTCTCTAATATTTTATCAAATGATTTATTCTCTTTTTTTATTGCCTTAATATTTAAAATTATAAGCATAATTCCTATTAAAATTGTTAATATAGGAAGCATAATCTTTTCCCCTCTATTATGTTCAAAATAAATTACTTTCTATATATAATTTATTTTTTGCATTACTACTCTTAAATTTCTTATTGCTCTGCTATGTAACTGACAAACTCTAGATTCTGAAACTTCTAAGATTTGTCCAATTTCTTTTAGTGTCAACTTCTCATAATAATATAAATTTAAAATAAGCTTGTCTTTATCTTTTAACCTTTCAATTGCTTCTGCGAGAATCTCTAATTTTTCTTTATACTCTAAAGATTCCTCAGGAGAAATAGAATTTTTGTCTTCTAAGGTTTCCATTATAGTTACATCATCATCGTCTGAATAAATTATAGATTCTAAAGACATTATAGACATGTAGTTAATATAATTTTCAACTTGAGAAACTTCTTCCACCGATATATTTAATTCTAGAGCAATTTCTTGTAAACTTGGATCTCTCATATATCTATTTTGAAGCTTTTCAACACATTCATTATATTTTGCTAATTTATCCATAGCTCCTTTTGAAATAGGTCTGCATTTTCTTATTTCATCAATCATAGCTCCTTTGATCCTTAAAGTTGCATAAGATGAAAACTTCATCCCTTTCGTTGAATCATATCTATTAATTGCATCTAAAAGCCCAACAATTCCGTAGCTCACTAAATCCTCATATTCTATATACTTAGTTTTACCGAGCATAACTCTAGAAGCCAAATATTTAACTAATGGTATATACTTTTCGACTATTTGTTCTTTATGAATTACAGGGCTTTGACATTCCATATTAATGACCTCCTCTAAATAAGTTCTCTTTGCTTTCTCATTATTGTAAATACAGTTTTAATAATTTTTTCTCTAGTTCCACTATCTATATCATCAAAATTTATACCACATATATATTTTTTATCTTGTGCTTTATCGACCCTTATAACTTTTCCTCTCACAGATATTTTTTCGTTATCGTATGTTAAATTTGCAATTATAATATCTGAAACTTTAATTTCTTCTTTTATCTTAATTCGCATACCTCCACCACTTAAATCAAGAAGCAATGCATGCTCATACTTTTCTTCCCCACTAATATTTGCTTTTAACTCTTCTTCCTTTATATAATTGATAATTTGTACAACATTGACTCTTACGTAGTCTCTTCTTTGAATTCTTGTTACATCATAAGGTTTACTTACTCTATAAAATGGTATATCTTTTTCTATAACTCGACCTAAAACCTTGTTCTTATATCCAAATACATTTCCTTTATCATCATAAAAAATCTGCTCTATTTCATTTCCATCTTTTAATGTTAAATAAATACCATCACTTACCGGAATAGTTATTAGTATTTCATCATCCTTTATATCTTGAATCGAAGATTTATACATACCTTCTTCCCATAAAACATCAATTTTGCAATTTATACCAAGTTCTAATTTTGCCATGACTGACCCCCTAAGAAAAAATATTAAATAATTTTTTAAACAACCCTTGAGCTCCTGCTCCCATAGTTTCTTTTTTTTCACCTATAATTTTTTCGGCTATAGTTTTTATACATTTAGCTGCATCGCAATTTGGATATCCTATTACAAATGGAAGCTGTTCTCTTACAGACATTATAAGTTTTCTGTCCTCATATACAACTCCTAAAAAGCCTACATCTATCTTTAAAAATCTATTAACTGCCATTTTGAATTTCGAAAAAGTTTGATCTCCTTCTTTTTTTTCTAATATCTTATTAACTACTATACTTGCCCTATCCTTTATTTTGAAATGATCTACTGCTTTTAATAAACTATATCCATCTGTTAATGATGTTGGTTCTGGAGTCGTTACTAATATTACTTCATCAGAACATGCAATAAAAGCCAAAACGCTTCTACTTATTCCTGCACCTGTATCTATAAAGATATAATCAAATCCCTCTAACATTTCTATCTTTTTTAAAAACAAATCTCTTTGATTTTGCTCTAAATCCTCTATATTATTGAGACCACTTCCACCTGGTAATAACTTAACTCCTTCTGGACCATTAACTATAATATCTTCCATTGTTAATTTACCATTTATTAAATCTAAAACACTATTTCTAGGATATATTCCCATTAATACATCATCATTTCCCATTCCTATATCAGCATCAAATATTAATACTCTTTTTCCCTTCTGTACTAATGTAATTGCTAAATTAACTACAAAATTGCTCTTACCGACTCCTCCCTTACCTGATGTTACTGTAATAATTCTAGGCTTTCCTTTTTGCTCCTCTAGGGCTTCACCTCTTGCTAGTCTCCTTAAGCTTTCAGCTTGATCTAACATATAGTTTCCTCCCCTAGAATAAGTCTTGAAATTTCACTTTTTAAAGGGATTCTAATATCATCTGGAACATTTTGACCAGTAGTAATATATGCTATAGGCTTTTGTGCTTTCTTTATAATATTGTACATACATCCATATGAGCTAGTTTCATCAAGTTTAGTTATTATCATTTTTTCATAGCCAATTTCACTATATCCATTGATTATTGTTTGTATATCTCTATTTTTCGTTGTTCCACTTATAACCAATGCTATATGATCAGCATTTACTTTTTGAATAAAAGCTCTAAGTTCTGAAATCTGCATAGTATTTTTGCTACTTCTACCAGTCGTATCAATTAATATTACATCACAATCTTCTAGCTGATTAACTGCAAATTCCATTTCCTTTAAAGTTATAACTACTTTAAAAGGGATATTCATAATTTCCGCATAAGTTTTTAATTGCTCTACAGCACCAATTCTATATGTATCTATTGTAATTAAACCAACCTTCTTTTTTTCAATTAATGCTAATCTTCCTGCAAGCTTAGCTATAGTTGTGGTTTTTCCTACTCCTGTTGGCCCTACTAAAACTACTTTACCATTTAAGCTTGCAGTACAAACTTCAATTTCATTCTCTAGCAAACTTTTAAAGTATATTTTAAATTCATCTAAATTATCATACTTATTCATTAATATTTCTTTTATTAGTTCATCATCAATATCAATATCTTTTAAATATTCTAATACTAAGTCTTTTTCCTCTTCTTTGTTAGTATTTCTAATAACTTTATTTAACAAATCTTTGATTTCTTTTACTTCTTCTTTTATATTATCTGCATTTGTTAAAGCTGCTTCTTTATTAATCTGTTGACCTTTATCAAACTTTGTATCTTTACTATCATTTATTATCTTGTTAATACTGTCTAGTGAATCTTTAAAATCTATATCATTTTCATTTCCCATATTTAATTTACTCTTTTTATCTATCTTGTTATTTTCCAAAGCTGCTGTTACTTCAATAAGCTTAGGTCTAAAATATCCCTTAACACCTGATTCTCTTACCTTTCGTTGACTAATTATAATAGCGTTTTTACCTAGCTCATACCTTATTCTAGTTAGAGCTTCATTCATATTTTTAACTAAGTATTTTTTAATTACCATTACAATGATACAACTCCTTCAGTTCTTATTTCTACGTCATTTGGTATCTCATTTAATGATATGACCATCACATGTGGAAATACCATTTCTATAAGCTTTCTAAATACAGGTCTTATATTAGGTGATACCAATATAACTGGTTGATTATTGTAAAAATATACTCTATCAAGAGTATCTCTTACACTCTCAAGTATTCTAGTAGTTGTATCTGGATCAACTGCTGGGAATGATCCTTGCATAGATTTTTGAGTATTAGCAGATATTATTTCTTCTATTTGTGGAGATAAAGTAACAACTGTTATACTTCTATCTTCATCTATTACTTGATTACAAATTGTTCTTGCTAATGCAAATCTAACATACTCAGTTAAAAGTTCTAGATCCTTTGTAAGTCTTGAATTATCTGCTAAAGATTCCATTATTGTAACCATATCTTTTATTGGAACTTTTTCTCTTAATAAATTTTGTAATACTTTTTGAAGCTCTCCTATTGTCATTAAGTCTGGTATAAGTTCCTCTACAACTGTACTATATTTTTCTCTAGTATTATCTACTATTAATTGAACCTCTTGTCTTCCAAGTAATTCATAAGAATGAGATTTTATAGTTTCAGTTAAATGGGTTACCATTACTGTAGTTGGATCTACAACCGTTAAACCTTTTATTTCTGCTTCTTCTCTTTGATCTTTATTTATCCATACTGCTGGCAAATTAAATGTAGGTTCAATAGTTCTTATTCCAGATATTTGAGAATTCTCTCCAGATGGATCCATACAAAGTAACATATTTGCCATAAGCTCTGCTGAGGCAATAACAGTTCCTCTTATCTTTATTACATACTCATTTGTTTTTAATTGAAGATTATCTCTTATTCTTATAGGTTGTACAACAACTCCCATTTCAATTGCACATTGTCTTCTAACTGAAGCAATTCTTTGAAGTAAATCTCCACCTGTTGATTCATCAGCTAAAGGAATTAATCCATAACCTATTTCTACTTCCATAGGTTCTACAGAAATTAAACTCATTACATTTTCAGGCTCTTTTCTTTCCATTTCTGTATACTCTTCTTCTACCTTTGCAAGCTCAGCTTCTTGATTTTTCTGATCTTCCTTTATTAAAAGATATGTAGCAACACTTCCTGTAACAGCTGCTAATAAAAATGGAATCTTTGGCATACCTGGTATTAAAGATAAAAAGAACATTACTGCAGAAACTATTCCAAGTGCAACAGGGAATGCAGTAAGTTGTTTGCTAAATGTTTTACCAAAGTTATCAGAAGAACCTGATCTAGTTACTAATATACCTGATGCTGTGGATATTAATAATGCTGGTATTTGGCTAACTAACCCATCTCCAATAGTGAGTCTTGTGTATAATTCTCCAGCTTGTGTAAAGCTCATACCGCTCATTACTCCAATAACAATTCCTGCTACTATATTAATTAAAGTTATTATTATCCCTGCTATAGCATCTCCTTTTACGAACTTAGACGCCCCATCCATAGATCCATAAAAATCTGCTTCTGATTGTAAGTCTTGTCTTCTTTTTCTTGCCGTTACTTCATCAATTATTCCAGCATTTAAATCAGCATCTATACTCATTTGTTTACCTGGCATAGCATCTAAAGTAAATCTTGCCGATACTTCTGAAACTCTTCCTGCACCGTTAGTTATTACTACGAATTGTATAATTACTATAATTAAGAAAATTATTATTCCAACGATATAGTTTCCGCCTATAACAAATTCTCCAAAGGCTTCGATTATACTTCCTGCACTACCTTCACTTAATATAAGCCTTGTAGATGATATGTTAAGGCCTAATCTAAAAAGTGTTGTTACAAGTAGTAGTGTTGGAAAGACTGATAATTGTAATACATTTGTCGTAAACATAGTGATCATTATTACTACAGCTGAAAGTGTAATATTAAATGCTAATAAAATATCTAATATTATCGGTGGAAGAGGTATTATTATCATAAGTACAATACCCAATACACCAAAGGCTACTAATATATCTGTGTTTTTCTTCAAATTAATTTTATTATTTACAAGCAACCTTATCCCATCCTTTATTATCTAGTACGTCTTTTTTTCTTATCTAATTTAAATACCATAGCTAAAACTTCTGCTACAGCTTGATACATATCTTGTGGAATTTCTTTATCAATTTCTACAGATTCAAATATCATTCTTGCTAAAGGCTTGTTTTCTATTATTGGTACTTTAGACTCAATAGCTTTTTCTTTTATCTTTATAGCTATCGCATCTGCTCCCTTAGCTACAACCTTAGGTGCTTCCATCTTACCTTCCTCATATTTTATTGCAACAGCTAAATGAGTAGGATTTGTAATTACAACAGTAGCATCACCAACTGATTGCATCATTCTTCTTTGAGACATTTCTCTTTGCCTTTGTTTTATTTTAGATTTAATTTGAGGATCTCCCTCCATTTGTTTGTATTCTTCTTTAATTTCTTGTTTAGTCATTCTAATATCCTTCTTGAAAAGCATATATTGAACAACATAATCTATAATTGCAATTACAACTAATAATATACATATTTTCACAAATATACCTACTATTAAAGATTTAACTTCTCCCCCCAAAGTAGGTAAATATAAATTTCCAATTTGCATTATCTTATCAAAGTTATCTCTTACATATGAATAGGAAATGTATATCACTATTGAAATAAGAATTAAGTTTTTTATTAGTTCAACTAAAGCTTTTTTAGAAAACATATTCTTAAATCCATTAATCGGATTTAGCTTTCCAAATGAAGGCTTTATAGCATCCTTAACTACTAAAAATCCAGATTGAATTAAGCTTGCAGCAACTCCAGCAATCATTATAGGTAAAATAACAGGCATTATTACCATTGCTGCTTTGCTTATAATAAGAGTATTAATACCTTTTATGCTATTTTCAGTAACTTCCATTGACCCCATATCTCCTAGAAAATAAACTACATTATCCTTCAAGGAAGATACTATAAATCCACTTAATGTAACAATAACTAATATAGTAGCTATCATTGTGATTGCAAGACCAATATCTTTACTTCTAGCTATTTGCCCTTTTTTTCTAGAATCACTTTTCTTCTTTGGCGTAGCTTCTTCTGTTTTTTCATCTGCACCAATTAAAAAAATTAATGGAACAGTTGTCATTATTTTTCTGAATATATCTGGTAAATAACTTATACTACTAACAAATAACTTTATTATAATTGGCAGTGATACCGATATTGCAATTATCCCAACCAGCATTTTAACTGGCATACCAAGTATCATCACATTTATTTGTGGGACAGCTCTTGAAATAAGTCCCATACAAAGATCTGTTAATATAATTATCAATACTATTGGTATTGCAATTTTCAATCCTATTACAAAATACTTTGCTATAACTTCTATAAGTACCATCATTGTATCTGGATACATTAAACTTTTACCCATCGGTAGTATTATAAAACTCTCTATAAGCAATTTAATAAGCATATGATGTCCATCTACTACAAAGAAAATCATTAATGCTACATAATGAAGCAAATTACCACTTATAGTCGTACTCGTTTTACTATTTGGATCTATTGTATTAACCATACTCAACCCTATATGTACATCTATTAAACTCCCTGCCATAAGTACTACTTCAAAAGCAATATTAGAGATTAATCCAAGAACTAATCCTGTTGTGACTTCTGAAATCATATAAATAACTAAATAATAATTGCTAGTTATTGAATTTATATTTGAATAATCTATTCCTCCAAGTAATGCAAAGGAAAATATGAAAGAAAACATAGCTTTTAATGTTTTCGGTGTTCCATTTGGAAAAAATATATTAGTTATAGCAAAAAATGCCGTCACTCTTAAAAATATTAAAAACAGGGCTAAAAAGTAGGCTGTATCTATCATACTTTACCTACCCCCTAAGTAGATATCTTAATAATAAGCTCAAATATTCTTTCTGTAAAAGATACTAGTGTATGTAACATAAAGCTTGATAACATTAGTCCTACAGCTGCAATTCCTATAAGTTTTGGAACAAAGGTTAATGTTTGTTCTTGTATTTGAGTGGTTGCTTGAAATATGCTTATTATTAATCCAATTAAAATTGATACTATTAAAATAGGTCCTGCTACCTTTAATGATGTATATAATGCATCTCTAACAATTCCTATTATTAAATTTTCACTCATACATATCACCTACCCTCCAAAGCTCATTATCAATGACTTAACCATTAAATACCAACCATCTACCATTACAAATAATAATAATTTAAACGGTAGTGCTACCATAACAGGTGGTACCATAAACATTCCCATTGACATAAGTACACTTGCTACAACCATATCTATTATTAAGAAAGGTATAAAAAGTAAAAATCCTATTTGGAAAGCTGTTTTTAGTTCACTTATTGCAAAAGCTGGTATAACAACAGTTAATGGAATATTATCTCTTGTTATTTCTTCTTTATCTAATTTTGATGCTTCAACAAATAACTCTAAATCTTTTTGTCTTGTTTGCTTTAACATAAATTCCCTTAAAGGCTTGCTTCCAGCCTCCATAGCTTCATTTTGTGTTATAGTATTTTCCATAAAAGGCTTAAATGCATTGTTATTAATCTCACTATACACTGGTTGCATTATAAATATAGTTAAAAATAATGCTAATCCTATAAGTATTTGATTTGGTATAGATTGTTGCGCTCCTAATGCATTTTTTAAAAATGAAAATACAACTATTATTCTTGTAAAAGATGTCATCATTATTATTATTGAAGGTAATAATGTTAAAATAGTTAGTATTATTAACAATTTTATATTGTCAACATAATTTTGAGGAGAAGTAGATTCACCACCTACCGAAATATTAACGTTTGGTACATTTATAGGCTCAGCACTTACGCATTTATCAAAGGTGAATATTAACGTCAATGCTATTAGCATCATAAATAAATATTTTTTCTTTTTACTCATACTTATCTTCCTTTTAGTTATATTTATTCTTAAGTTTATTTACTTTAGATTTTAAACCTTTAATAGCTACTTCATATTGCTGATTAATCTTTTCTTTTTCTCTTCTTTTCTCCTCTTCTAAAAGCAATATATCTTCCTCAGATATTTCATCTATCTTTTCAGTATTATTATTAGACGAACTCATTATATAACCTTTTTTACCAATCTTTACCACTACTATTGATGTATCTTTAGATATTTGAACTCTTTCTAATATTTTTACATATTTTCCTTCATTAAACCTGTTAAGTCTATTTCCACTTATTTTAAATACTAAATACATAAGTCCCAGTACTACAATAAGTGCAGATATTAGTCTAACTATCATAAACACTAAATCCATCTTTTAACTCTACTTCCTTCTATTGTACTATAATATCGCTTATATATACATCTTTTAATATACCTGACTTTAATTTTTGATTCATTCTAGCTACAATATCACCTTTAATAACTGCTTCATTTGCTGGCTCAAAGTCTTTTGCCTTACAGGATTTTATATAGAAATTAGCTACATCTCTAAGTACTACTTTTTTATCTTCTATTTCTTTAGTTAAATCTTTATTATTTTTGTCATAACTTATTGAAAGGTTAAGCTTAATATATCTATTTGATCCTCCATCACTTAAATTAACAAATATTTCTCCAACTTCAAAAAAAGCTTCTTCCATAACAACTGGCTGTGAGGCATTATTTTTATTCATAAAGTAATATACTCCCCCAAATGTCCCCCCACCCAAAATTGCTAGAATAGCAATTATTATAATTAATTTGCTACCCTTTTTTTTCTCTTGCTTGCTTTCAGCCATTTTATTCTTCCTCCTTTTCAGTTGTCACAATTAAAATATCAACTCTTCTATTTTTAGCCATATTTTCATAAGTATCATTAGCTGCTACTGGATGGTACTCACCATATCCTGCCGCACTAAATCTTGAAGGATCTTGTCCCATTACTTCTATAAAATATTTAACTACATTAACTGCTCTATCAGCAGATAATTCCCAGTTCGATGGAAACCTACTTGTATTTATAGGTCTATTGTCTGTATGACCTTCAACTAATATTAAATTATCTATAGATGCTAGAAGAGAATTGATTTTATTAAGTACTTCTTTACTTTCTTCTCTTAAATCAGAACTTGAAGTTTCAAATAATACGTTATCTCTTAGCTGTATTATTACTCCTCTTTTATTATCGATTATATCTACTACAGATTCTAATCTATTTTCATTAACAAATTCTTTAACATTCTTATACATTTTTTCTTGTTCTGTTAAGGACTCTCCACCCTCTATATTATCATCCGTTTCTCCGCCAATTAAAGGTACTTCACCATTATACATGTTATATTCCATTATACTGTCACCACTTTGCCCACTCATCATTGATACAAAGGCATTAGAAATACTTTTTGTTTTTTCAGCATCAACAGTAGCCATTGAATATAACAAAACGAAAAAAGTAAGCAATAAAGTTACAGTATCAGCATAAGTTGCCATCCATTCATCGCCTCTTAAGCCATCACCTTTATTCTTTTTCTTTCTAGCCATTAAATAACAACTCCTTCACCATTTTCAATGCTGTTATTTAAATATTCTAATTTTTCTTTAGGAGGTAAGTATGTTATTAGCTTTTCTTCCACAATTCTTGGATTTACACCTGATTGTATTGCAAGTATTCCTTCTAAAATCATTTCTCTTTCTCCAGCTTCCTTTGCACTCTTTTGTCTTAAGTTAGAAGCAATAGGATTGCAGAAAATATTAGCCAAAAGTGAACCATAGAATGTAGTTATTAAGGCTTTTCCCATACCAGATGCAATATTAGCGACATCTGTTAAATTTGCAAGCATTTGAATTAATCCAATTAAAGTCCCTAGCATACCAAATGCAGGTGCATAAGCTCCCCAAGCAGCGTAAATACCTGCTCCTCTTTCATGTCTATTTTCCATTTCACCAATTTCTAACTCTAATATTTCTCTTATTGTTTCTGGCTCAATACCATCTACAACCATTTGTAATCCTTTTTTCATAAAAGGGTCTTCCATTTCTGAAATATCATCCTCTAATGATAACAAGCCTTCTCTTCTAGCCTTTTTAGAAAGATTACCAAATCTTACAATTATATCTTTTCCTGATGATTTATTTTCCTTAAAAGCTTGTATGAAAAGCTTTCCCATATTTTTCACTTCTTCTAATGAATATGTTATTAAAAGAGCTGATAAAGATCCTCCTACAGTTATTATTACAGATGCTAAGTCCCAGAAAATTTTAAGACTACTTCCAATAAGCATTCCATAAATCATTAATACTATGCTTAATATTAAACCCACTGAGGTTAATATGTCTGACTTTTTCATATAATATTGCCTCCCATTATAATCTATAAGTAACAATCTTATTTTTGTATCTAATTACTTTTTCTACTATCTCTTCTACACTTTCAAGCACAATATACTTTTTACCATTAGTTAATGTAATTAAAGTTTCAGGAACCTCTTCTATTTTCTCTATATGATCTGCATTTAAAATAAAATCTTTATTATTCATAGCTGTTACATTAATCATTTAATTCCCCTCTTCACTATAGTAAATTCACTTTAGTAGATGTAAAATACTTTTTCGTAATTTACTTATATAGTTAGACTGCTTTGCTCAGTTTATTGGATCAACTGAGCATGAGCAATCTATTTTGTTTTATTATCTCTTTAAGTTAATTATATCTTGAAGAATTTCATCTCCAGTAGTTATCATTTTTCCTGATGCTTGGAAAGCTCTACTTGAAACTATCATATCTGTAAATTGTTCTGATAAATCTACATTTGACATTTCAAGCATTCCTTGAAGATTATCTCCATACCCTTTTGAGTTATCATCATTTAAAGTTCCAACACCACTCTTTATAACAGCATCTCCTGAGTTAACTGATGAACTATAAAGATTTCCTCCAAGCTTAGTTAAACCTTCTGGGTTCTTAAAACTTGCCATGGCTATTTGTCCAAGTGCCGCTACTCTACCATCTTCAAGTACTCCATTAATTACACCATTTTTATCTATGGTATAAGTTTTAACTCTAAGTTCTGTATCTGTACCTGGTACTTTTACCTTGTCTGGAATCTTAAGAGTTTTTAATTCTCCATCATATGATTTAAGATTTTTTGTTGCATCTATAAAGTTAATACTTCCATCAGTATTCATACTTTCTATTGGAGTTCCTCCATTTGTTTCTTCTGAAACAACGCCTCCAATTTCCATTGGTTTTCCTGTTGAAGTTATTCCTTGAGCTATTCCTTTTCCTTCTAAAGCTCTAGTTAAAGCATCTTGTATATTTTTAGCTGTAATAGCATTTGTAGTTACAAAATCACCATTTATAGTAATTGTCTTTCCTTTTTCATCAATTGTAGCTGATGTCTTAGTACCAGGTGTTATTTGTCCAACTTGGAATTTGTATCCATTCAACGCTGCTCCAGCATCAAATGTTAATTCAACACCACCAACAGTAATTTTGCCTGGTGCCTTATCAACCTCTCCACCTTCAATATTATCTGAAGTTAATCCAGTGTAAGGTTTTGATGTTCCAGATACCTTTACTTTCTCACTTGTACCTAACTCTGCATTTAACTCTGCATTTATCTTATCCTCTAAATCTCTTGCTGCAACTTTTTTAGTAAAATCACCTTTAATAACTAATTTATGATTATTTCCACCTGAAGCTGCTACATATTCTACTGATAATCCTGGTTCATTAATATCTGTAATTTGAAACTCTAAATTATTTAATAGTGTTCCTGCTGGAAGTTCTACATTTAACCCAGCAATATTTAACGCTTTTGGAGATGACGCTGTTACACCATCTTGGAACTTAATTTTATTTGTTACATTTGCTGAATTAACAACTCCTGAAACTGTTAATTGAGTCTTAACTCCATTAGCTTTTAATGAACTATTTAGCTTAGATTGTAATTCTGTATCAGTAAATTTAGGTGGTGTAGTATTAAAATCACCATTAATAATTATGTTTCCATTTTCAACTACTACTGTAAGTGGGGTACCTACTGAACTTTCTCCTATAGAAATAGTATAATCATTAAGTTCACCATCAGTTACTCCAGTAAAAGTAAATCCACCAACAGCTTTAGCTGCACTTCCATCTTTTGCATCTACTATTTCAGCTGGAGAATTTACTTTACCTGAATCATCTGTCCCACCACTTATATTACCCAAAGTTGCAGGAGTTCCTGTAACTTTTGCTTCTTGTGTGATTCCTGCACCTTTAAACTTACTATTTAACTCATCTTGCAAATCTGCAGAATTAAATGATTTATTTAAAAAATCTGCATTAATAACAATTTTCTTTCTTCCTTTTTCTATATTAACTTCTAGTGGATCTTTTGATATTTCTCCAATTTCAAAACTATATCCATTTAAATCACTACCTTCGTTAAGTTGGATAGTAAACCCAGATATAGTAATAGCTTTAGGTGCTAATGCATCTGTACCACCTACGACTGCTGATGATCCTAAACCTTCAAAGCTAATAGGCTTTCCACTAACAAACATTTGTTGGGATATTCCAGCAGAAGAAAGTCCTTTATTTACTGCTGATTCTACTTGAGCTGGTGTTAATGCTCCTGCTCTAGAAAAATCTCCATTTACTACTATTAGTTTTTCAGCCTTATTAACATCTGCAGATGTAACTGTTCCTGGTCCAACAGATCCTAGAACTATTTTATATCCATTTAATTGTGATCCAGGTCCAAATCTAAAGTCTAATCCCGCTGTGCTTACTCCATTAGGAGCTTGTCCTGTTGCATCTTGTGAGCTATCATCATTTGTTAATGAATAACCCATAACTCTAAATCCATCACCAGTTAATAAATTCCCTTGCTCATCTAGGATAAATGATCCATCTCTACTATACATTATTTCGCTTCCAGAATTGCTTAATGACTGAGCAGTTATATTATGCGCCCCAGCCCTATGATTTACTTCTAAAGTTCCATCATAAATTGATGGTCCTTTACTTACCATAAAGAATCCATCACCATCTATTGCAACATCTAATTGTCTTCCTGTAGGTTGCATCATACCTTGTGTCATAACAGAATCTATACTTGCAAGTTGAACTCCAAGCCCAACTTGGCTAGCATTTACTCCACCTTGATTGTTAGATGGTGCCATAGCATCTGAGACATTTTGACTTAGCATATCACTAAATCTTGCTCTTGATGATTTAAATGATGTAGTTCCAACATTTGATATATTATTTCCTATAACATCTAACTTAGTTTGATTAACTTTCATACCGCTTATACCAGAATACATTGATCTTAACATAAATTGACCTCCAACCCTTTATTTTTTCTTGCATCTGTCATTCAGCAAGAATCAAGCCTCCTAAAATAGGTCCAGCTTATAAAATTACAACACTATCAACATTTGTAAATACATTTTCCTTAGCTCTTTCTTTTTCAATTGCTGTTATTACAGTTTTATTTTCTATACTAGCTATTAAAGCTACATCTTTGTATATCATTACAGAATTTTTAGAGCCTTTATCTTGTGCCATTTTGAATCCTTTTGCAATTTGCTCCATATCTTTATCCGTAAAATTAATTTCTTTTAATCTGTCTGCTGCATGTTTTGATAGTGTATATTCTTCACTACCTTTATTTATAGCTTCATTTAAAATGTCATTAAACTTACTTTTATAGTGATTATTTTTTCCATTTACACTTTCGTTTGGTAACTGAAAATTACCTACAGGATAAGCTTTTCCATTTATAACTCTAAAGCTCAAAAAATCACCTACTTTAATAATTTAATTATTTACTTCTTACTCTTCCTCTAGCTTTATTTCTTCTCTACTATTTGAAGCTTTAATTATCTTGTCATAAGTAAATTCTTTTATTTCATCCGAATCATGTAACTTAATTCTTACCTTAACTACACCTTGGTCCTTTAGTACACCTAAAACTTCTCCAGTAATATTATTTTCTTTTGAATCCTTCTCACTTAATTCAACATGTTTTCCTATAAATGAAGAAGCAACTAAAAATGACATATTACCATTAATATTATTAATTGATGGTAACGAATAATCAGGAACATCTAAAACAGTAAGCACATCTGTTATATCAAAGTCCTTATAAGAATTAGTTCCATTTTCATTAACTTCCACAGAAATCGTTGTTTTACCTGATGTAGAAGTTACAGATTTCACAATTCCAGTATAAGGATTCCCTGCATTATCAACACTCTTTAAAGTTACCCCTTTACCAACCATTGAATTATTTGCATAACTAGACATTGTGCTATTTAAATTTGTCATTTGCTCCATTGAAGCAAATTGTGCCATTTGAGTAACATATTGAGTAGAATCGTTATTTCCCATTGGATCCATATTAGACAACTCTGCAGATAATATTGTTAAAAATGCATTTTTATCCATATCTTGTCCAGGTTTAACTATTTGTGTTCCTCTATCAGTTGCTCTAGTACCTGTATAGCTATTAATAACATTAGACACTTAGTTTTCCCCCTATGCTAATAAATTTACATTACTTTCATTAAGTAATTCTTCTTTAATTTCTTCGTCATCAATAAATATAGGATTATTATTATTATCTCTGCTTTGCTGATTTCTAAAATTATCTGATGAATTTTCTTTTCCATTAAAGAAAGTAGTATCTTCATTATATATTCCTATATTTACTTCTTGAATTTTAATATTTTGATCTACTAAACTTTTCTTTATCTCATGTAAATTAGAATTTAATAAATTATAAGTTTCCTTAGAAGTTGCTTTTATCTCGGCTCTCATTATTCCTTCTTCTGAAAGAATTTTAATAGTCATTTCTCCTAGCTCTTTAGGATAAATTTTAACTTTTAATTCTTGAACAGCATTTTTCATCATAAACTTAACATTTTTTATTACATCTAAATCTAATGTTTGCTTATTTACAACTATTGGTTCTTTTATTACTTCTACATTATTTTTATTAAATTTATCATAATAGCTTAATACTTTTGAAAATGATCCTTTACTATCATTATCTATTATCTTAGAAAGTATTTTATCTTCATCATTATTTTCATCTAAGGCATTTTGTTTTAATGAATTATTATAATTTAGATTTTTATCTTTATTTGAATTCTTATCCAATGAGTTAGCCTTATTATCTACAACATTATCATTTACAATTACTCTTGTATTACTAGTACTTTCTTCTATAATATTATCTTCATTATTTACTTTTTGTAATATCAAAGCACTTACTATTTTAAGCTTGTCTTTCTCTTTAATACTAGAAGATATTTTTTCTATAGATTCTTTTGGTAATAATTCTAATAAAGAAATAATTTTATTTGATAACTCACCCTTATAATCCTCTATAGTATTACTCTCAAAAGTATTTAAGTTTATGTCTTCTAAAATACTATTAGTTGACCCTTTTAAATCTCTTAGTAAATCCTTAATATCAATATTACCTGAATTATTATTGCTTTTGCTTAGTAATTCTAGAGATTGTAAAGGATCTGCTATTTTTGTATCCTCTTTTGAATTAAATAATGTTAAGAATAAATTTTCTATATTATCTAAGCTAGAATTATTTAAACTATTAACCTCACTATCGGTAGTAATTAAATTTTCATTACTTAAATTTTTATTTAAAAGTCTAGATAATAATATTAATATTTCACTTAAAGCATCTATATCAGATTCGCTTTTTATAAAATCATTACTTTCTATAAAATTCCCACTATCTATTAATTCTTCTATTTTATTAGCTACCTCTGATAATATATTTTCCACATTATCTTCATTCTCAGAAATCTCATTTTTACCAATATAAGTTTTATTATTTTCTTGTACTGATGTATTATTTGCTAAACTCTTTGAATTATCATTTTCAACTTCTTTATTAAGATAATCTTTAAAATCTGAATTTACCTTTTCTTCTTTTTTAGATTCTTCTTTCTTTGAGATAGTTTTTATATCCTTTAACTTATTATCTAAATCAATCAGAATTTTTGTATTTATCACTCTTTACTCACCTCCTTTCAATGCTTTCTCATGTATGCATATAAAGCAAGTTCGTCATTAAATATTTGATCTTTTCTTTCTTCTTCTTTATAAAATTCTAAGGATTTTCTTTCTTTTAATATATCAACAGTTTTTCTTTCTATCTGCTTTTTCAATAAATCTTCTCTTCTTATATCAAGTTCTTTTAATTTTATAGTTAAATCTTTTTCTGTTTCTGTAATTCCTTTATCTAAAGCAAATAAATAGTTTCTTTTAATTTTTTGATATACAAGGCTTTCGTCTTTATTTATTCCACTGTATTTATCATAATTAAATTTAAGATTATTTAACTTTTCTTCTGTTTTTTGTTTTTCTCTTTCAGTCTTAGTAAATAATCTTTTGCTTTCTTCTTCCTTTTCTGTTCTTATTTCAAGAAGTTTTTCTAATCTAAATTTAAAATTTCCCGACATTTTGAGCCTTCCTTTTAATTTCTAAACATAGAAATAAGTTTTTCTAAAGAAGTGTTAAAATCAGATTTTTCTTCAATTCCTTGTTTTAAATAGCCATTTAATCTATCATTATATTGAATTGATAAGTCTATCTTTTTATTACTTCCCTTTACGTAAGCACCTAAATTTATTAAATCCTCAGCATCTTTATATGTTGCAAGTAAATCTCTTCCCATTGATGCAGCTTCCTTATGAATATCAGTAGCAATACTAGGCATAAGTCTACTAATACTATTCAAAATATCTATAGCAGGATAATGATTCTTATGTGCTAAAGCTCTTGATAAAACTATATGTCCATCTAATATACCTCTTACAGCATCTGCAATTGGCTCATTAAAATCATCACCATCAACTAAAACTGTATAAAAAGCTGTTATAGATCCTTTATCAGATGTACCTGGTCTTTCCATAAGTTTAGGCAATTTAGCAAATACAGATGGTGTATATCCTTTTTGTGCCGGTGGTTCTCCTATGGCCAAACCAACTTCTCTTTGTGCCATGGCGAATCTAGTTACCGAATCCATCATCAATATAACTTTTTTCCCTTTATCTCTAAAATATTCTGCTATAGCTGTTGCTGTTAATGCACCTTTAATTCTTATTAAAGCTGGTTTATCTGATGTTGCACATACAACAATAGATTTTTTCATACCTTCCGGACCTAAATCCTTTTCTATAAACTCTAAAACTTCTCTTCCTCTTTCTCCAATTAAAGAAATTACATTAATATCGGCTTCAGCCTCCCTTGCTATCATTCCAAGTGTAGTACTTTTTCCTACGCCAGAACCAGCAAATATACCAATTCTCTGTCCTTCACCTACAGTTAAAAATCCATCTATAGCTCTTACTCCAGTTGGGAGAATTTCTGTTATTCGCCTTCTTGTTAATGGATCTGGAGGTTGATTTTCAAGAGGATATCCTTCCCCTTGAAAAATCTCATCCCCTTGAAGTGGATTACCTAATCCATCAAGTATTTTGCCTAGCAAATCATCTGAACATCTCACCTCCAAAGGTCTTCTTTCTGGAACTACTCTACATCCCGGAGATATTCCTATAAGTTCTCCTAGAGGCATTAAAAGTACTGCATCTTCTCTAAACCCAACTACTTCACATTTAATTGGTTGATTTTCTAGATTATATATAGTACAAAGTTCTCCAACAAAAGCTTTAACCCCTTGAACTTCGATTGTTAATCCTATTACTTGTTTAACTGTTCCTTCTAAATAGCAAGTATTTACTTCTTTAATTTTTCTATTTAATAAATCAAAATCTACATTTATCATATTTTCACCTACTTACTATTTAAATAAAGCTTCTTCAAGTTTTTCTAATCCAATATCTAACCCAATAATAGCTTTCCCTGTATTTTTCTCGACTATGGCATTTCCATTTTCCATTAAAGGATCTTCAATAATAAATATTTCACCTTTTATTGCATATACTTTTTTAAAGTAATCAACTTTATCTTCAATTGCTTTTACATGAACTGTGTTGCATTTTATTATTATATTTTCTTCACCCTTAGCTTCATTTAAAACTTCTTCTAATAAAGGCAATATACTTTCAGGTTGTTGGAACTCTTTTCTAACTATTATAGATGCCATTTCAAAAGCTATATTTATAATATCTTTTTCTTTCAGTTTTAAATATTCTCTATATTCATTATTTGCAGATTCTAATATTTTTTCTGACTTTTTTATATTTTCTCTTACCTTTTCTTCAGTTTCTAACTTAGCTTTTTGTAATCCTTCTTTATATCCATCTTCAAAACCATTTTCTTTGCCTTGTGCATACCCTTCTTCATAAGAAGTTTTTTCAATTTCAACAGCAGTTTTTCTACTTTTCATAAGTAGTGCTTCTGCTTCTCTTTTAGCCTTTTTTATAATACTGGCTCCTAAGCTCTCATAGCTTTTTCTAATTTCTGCTTCAATAGATTTCATATCTTTTTCTTTATTCTCTTCTACAACTTCTACTTTACTTACATAATTAGTTTCTATCTTTTTTTTAGAAACTTCTAAAGCAGAGTCACTTTTTATAAGATTATAGGATAATTGCATCTTCTCCACCTCTTGAAATTATTATTTCTTGAGCATCATCTAATCTTCTTATTATTGAAACAATTTTTTGTTGTGCTTTTTCAACATCCATAAGTCTAACTGGACCTAAGAATTCCATATCCTCCTTAAGTGAAGCTGCTGCTCTCTTAGATTGATTTCTATAAACACAATTTGCAACCTCATCTGAACATCCTTTAAGCGCAAGTGCAAGTTCTTTTCCATCAACTTCTCTAAGAATCCTTTGAATAGATACATCGTCAAGAGTAATAATATCTTCAAATACAAACATTGAGCTTTTAACAATATCTGCAAGTTCTGCATCTTCTCTTTCTAAGCTTTCAGTAATATTCTTTTCTGTAGTTCTATCAACTTGATTTAAAATATCTACCAAAGTTTCAACTCCACCAAGTGAAGTCATTTCACTTCTAACAACAGTACTTAATTTACTTTCAAGTACTTTTTCAATTTCTTTAATTACCATTGGAGAAGTATTGCTCATAGTTGCTATTCTATAAGCTACTTCACTTTGAGTATCTTCAGGTAATTCAGCTAAAACTTGTGCAGCCTTATCTGGTTGAAGATAACATAATATCAAAGCTATTGTTTGTGGATGTTCATAGCTAATTACATTCAATAGTTGATGAGCATCTGCCTTTCTTGCAATTGAAAATGGCCTATATTGCTGAGTTGCTTCTGTAACCTTACCTAAAATTTCATTTGCTCTTTGAGTTCCCAAAGCCTTTGATAATAAAGTTCTTGCATACTCTATTCCACCTTCTATAATATAATCTCTGGCCTTATTCATTTCTAAAAATTCATCTAGAATAATCTGTCTTTGTTCAGCCGTAACAGACGATATATTAGCAATTTCATACGTTATCTTTTGTATTTCCGGTTCTGGAAGCTTCTTCAAAATTGCTGATGAGGCTTCAGGCCCAAGTGTTATAAACAATATAGCTGCCTTTTGTACTCCGTTTAATTTTGCTAAATCTCTTGCCATATTATCACCTCTCATTCTCAGCTAACCAGGATTTTACTATATCTGCTACTTGATCTGGTTTTTCAGTTGCATATTGCTTTATTTCATTTTCTATATGTGCCTTTGGATTTATAGTTTCAAAATTAATTGAAGGCATAGTTTCAGTATTCTCATTAGTTAATCTGTCATCTATAACAACATCTAATAAGTTTTCTTTATCTTCTTTATTATTTTTAGATTTCCTTCTTACTAAAATTAAAATTACTATTATAATAATAAGTCCCAATAATCCTAAAACTGAATAAATTATCATTTTATTTCTATTTTCTTTTGCTAATAATTCATTTATATCATCAAATTCCTTTTGTGCTTCTTCCTTTGTCACTGGATCGAAAGTCATACCAACTACTGATACACTATCTCCTCTTTCCGTATTAAGTCCAATTGCATTAGCAACAGATTTTTCTATAGCTGTTTGTACATTTCCTGCTATATTCCCATCAATGAAAACAGAAGCAGTTAATCTTTTAACTTCTCCTGGAGCACTTATAGTTTTAGTTTCTGTTTTTCCACTTTCATAGTTAGTGCTTACCTCTTCTCTTGAAGAATTATTTCCTGTGCTACCATCATCTATAGTATTTCCCATGTTATTATCTACAGGACCACCGCTATTTTCTCCTGTGCCTGTTCCATTATTTTCTTTTATAGTTTGCTGGCTAACAATAACCTTATTAGGATCTATAGTTGTTTCTGTTTTTTGCTTAGAATCAAAATCTAAATCGACATTTACAGAACTTTTAACTTTATTTTTCCCTACTACAGGTTCTAAAAGATCAATAATTGATTTTTGTATGTCTTCTTCATATTTTTTTTCTAAATCAAATTGTTTTTCTATAGTTTCAGAGCTTACTTCTGTTCCATCTGAATTATTTAAACCTTTAGTTAAAAGATTCATATTATCATCTATTACTTCAATATTCTCCTTAGGGACATTTTCAGTACTTCCTGAAACTAACGCAACAATCGATTCCACTTGTTCTTTACCTAACTTATTACCCGGAACAAGTTTTAAATAAACAGCTGCCTTTCCTGGTTCCTTATCTTCTACAAAAACAGAATCCTTTGAAGGTGTTATATGTACTCTTACTGTATCAATTTGAGGAAAACTTTTTATAGTTTTTTCTAATTCTCCTTGTTGCATTCTTAATTTTTTTAATTTAAATTCTTCATCAGTCATTCCAAATGAGTTTCCAGTATCCATTAATTCATAACCTTTACTTCCATCTGAAAGTTCAGGAGCTAATTCAAGCCTTAGCTCATCTACTGATTCCTTTGGAACCATTATTGTTTCACCTTCAATTTTCATATCAACTTTTTTCTCTTTTAATTTATTTGTTACAAGTTGTGCATCACTTGCATCTAAATTAGAAAACAAAACCTTATATTTATTAGCCGAATTGTAAAAAAATAAAGACCCTATAGCAATAATAAATGTAACCAGCGCTGCTATTATTGCAATTCTTATTCCTTTACTAAATGACTTAAACTTCCCCCACAGCTTACTGAAGCTTTCCTTAAGCTTATCCATTAATAGCACTCCTTACCATAATTACAATTGCATTCTTGTTAATTCTTGTACTGCTTCAACAACTTTATTTCTTACTTGAATTGCTAATTGAAGTGACATTTTAGCTTCCTCCATGCTTAGCATCATTTCATGAACTTCAACATCTTTTCCTGAAATAAAATCATTTGTCATATTATCTGCATTAATTTGTTTCTCATTTAAATTATCCAAACTATCCTTTAAAGCACTTTGAAAATTCTTTTCTGAAGGGCTTGTCTTAATATTATTGGTATTAATATTGCTTTCAAAAATCTTTTCACTTGGAATAAAGTTATTAACTATCATAATTTATTTCTACCTTCCCAACTCTAATGTTTTAGTAAACATGCTTTTTGAAGCATTCAAAGTGTCTATATTCGCCTCATAAGATCTAGAAGCTGATATTATATCAGCCATTTCATTAAGTAAATTAACATTTGGCATAGTAACATACCCATCTTCATTTGCATCTGGATGAGTAGGATCATAAACACTTTTTAGAGGCGACTCATCATCAACTATTCCAACAGCTTTTACTCCATTAAGTTTTTTTGCCTCATCTAAATTTTCTTGAAACACCGCAATTTTTCTTACGTAAGGTTTACCATCTTCTCCTCTAGTTGTAGTTGCATTAGTTATATTAGATGTTATCGTATCCATCCTCAACCTCTCCGCCGAAAGACCACTTGCACTTATTCTCATAGTATTAAATATTCCCATCCCTATCTACTTCCTCCTGATATAACACTCTTAGTCATATTTAATTTTGAATTTGCTTGAGTTATTAATGCATTATACATTAATGTGTTTGCTGCTTGATTTACTTTTTCTAAATCCATATCAACATTATTTCCATCAGTTCTCATACTAGTACTTTTATCTTGTTTAACACTAATTAAAGAATTGTTTAATTCTCCATTTAAATGCCCTTTTTTAGTTTTCTTTAAAGAAAACTCTTCAGTTGCTTTTGTTAGATTATCTTCAAAAGAAACATATGATTTCTTAAAATCCTTAGTATTTATATTTGCCATATTATTTGCAATTACTTTTTCTCTTAATGCAGATGCATCCAATCCTAATTTTATAAATTGCATTGAACTATCATTATTTATATTCATAATCCCTCTCCCTACAACAACATTCTTCAATTCTCAAGTTTAATTTACAAACAGCTACTTTTATTTCTTTTTCTTAATTAGGTTATTTATGAAAAATTCACCATATTTCTATTATAGTTTAATATGAATTATTTTTCTATAATAATTTCATTAAAAATACCCATTATATTTTTATGAATTTTTTAATTTCAGCAATTCAAATCTTATTTTTCGATTATTTTCTACATAATATCTTAATATTTTTCTTATCATTTAAAAATTCATTATATTTAACTATAGAAAGCTAAAAAAAATAGAAAATTATTTTAATATTTATGTCGATATTATTTTAAAATATTTGTTGAATTATATTTAATAAGAAATTAAAATTATTTTATTTTTTTTACCTCTTTCTTATATTTGAG
Source organism: Clostridium sp. D46t1_190503_E9 (assembly GCF_015555225.1). Taxonomy (NCBI): domain Bacteria; kingdom Bacillati; phylum Bacillota; class Clostridia; order Eubacteriales; family Clostridiaceae; genus Clostridium; species Clostridium sp. D46t1_190503_E9. Next base: position 180,484 of record NZ_JADNKB010000005.1, on the reverse strand, counting down.
AAAACATTGTGCAAATTTAAGTTTAATTCTGCTGTTTTGTAAAATATTTAATATACAAATTCTAATTAATAATTAATCATAAATTAGGAAACCTTTTTATGAATATTTACATAAAAAACCTTTTAGATAAATAAAAATAACAACTTTAAAGGGGCTCGCGTTTCGCGAGCCCCTTTAAAAACAAATTATATATGTTACAATAAAAATTTTAAATTTGTATTATGACTATTTTTTTATTTCATATTCTCTAATACTCTTAGCACATCCTGTGGAAATTTATTGGTTTGTTGCATTAAAGCAATTGAAGTTTCATGTAGTATTGATGTTCTAGCATACTCAGCCATTTCTAATGCTAAATCAGAATCCCTTATTCTACTTTCAGCATTTTCTAAATTCAATGAGCTTCCATTTAAATTTTGAGCTGAAGTATCCATTCTATTTTGAATTGCTCCATACCTGCTTCTTACAGAGTTCATAGTTTCTATTGCTGAATCTACAATATTTAAATTTTTATCTAATTCATTTGTGTTAATTATATTTATATTTTTCAATGAATTTCCTTCTGAATCAATAAGCATATCTGTTCTTACATTAAACACAGGTATTTTTATTTCTTCTTTCGCATTAGCTCCTACAACATGATTTAAATACTTAGGATAATCATTATTAGTAACTTTATCAGAATTCAATAACTTTACACCATTAAATTCAGAATTATTTACTGTATAATCAATATGTTCCTTAAGTTGATTTATTTCACCTTGAATTATAGACAAATCTTCATCATTTTGAATTCCACCAACTTGTACAGTTAATTCCTTAATTCTATTTAAAGCTTCACTTACAGTATTTAATGCACCATCTACTGATTGCATCATAGAAACTCCATCTTGAATATTTCTTTCAGCCATTTGAAGTCCCCTGATTTGCATTCTAAGCCCTTCACTAACTCCAAGTTTATTTGGATTGTCCTTAGCCGAATTAATCTTAGTACCAGTACTAATTCTATCTAAAGCAATAGATTGGGTAACTAAATTTTTTTTATAGTTTCTATATACATTTAAAGATTGCATATTTTGATTTAATCTCATAATATTATCTCCTACATTATACAAATTTAAATACTTATGTTTAATTTATCGTTACTTTTATAATTTCCTTTATATACTTCTAACTATATATAAAATTATAATCACCTTAAAACTTTATTATAGCCCTATAAAAATATCTTTACTTATTTTACTTACTTCATATTTGTTTCCATGGTATTCCACATTTTCTATAACTCATCTAACTCGTTATCCATTAGTTAATTTTACCATATAATCTCTTTCTTCAATACTTCAGTAAACTTTATTGATCCTTTTCCGTTTAAATGAGAATAATCCCAAAAATCATCATCTTCAAATAAATCACTGTCAAAATAATCGATGACTTGAAAACTATATTTATCTTTTAGCTTATCTAGTATGCTGTAAAATATATTTTTTCTATTTATATCGAAATTCTCTCTATAATATCTGCTTGTAGGACATATTGCAATAATAGGAGTTATATTATTTTCTTTTAAAAATACTATATATTGTTCTAATATTTTTTCATTTTCAATTCTTGTTTCCATATAATTCATAGATGAATTCTTTTGAGCTTCATAAATTCCACTTGTATCATTTAAAGTTAATATTGTTCTTTCTTTTATTTTATTCATATTTATATATTTTTCAAACGTTATACGCTTTTCATAAAAAGACTTAATTATATCTAACTCGATGATGTTATCATTATTATGATAATCTTTAAAATAATTAATATATCTATGAATTCTATTGCTAGCACTTGTTTTAGTCATATCGTAATCAAAAGAATAATACCCCATATTTATAATTACATACTTCAAGTTATCTTTTACCTGTTTAAAATTAAATAAATACTTTATTAGTTTAAAATCATAGTATAAATCTTGAGATGAAAAAGAAAAATTAATAAAATTGTCATTAATATCTTCTTTTATTCCTACCTCTGCATAAGATAATCCCGTTATTATTCCATTAATTTTATTTCTTCTTAACATGTCCAAAATTTTATAGTCTAATCCTTCTATAACTGAGAGTTTATAATCTTCAAAGAAATAAATATTTTTTTTATTATATTTTTTTATAGATTTTAATATTTTATTTTTATCAATATCTTCAACTACAAAGATAAAATCGTATTTATAATTTTCTAGATTCAAAATATACTCGTTATTATATAAAATTTCAAGATTTATAATCTTTAATACATTCCATTCATCAAATAATTCATTAAATTGCATACATCTATCATAATTTCCTAATAATATTACATCATATTTTTTTCTATTATATCCAATTTCATTCAATTTACTATTTACTATTTCTTTATAATCATTATTTTCATTTACGATTCTAGCTATATTATATATAATTTTGGCTGCCTCTATCTCGTTATTTACTTCATATAAATATCCAAGATTATATATTAAATCAAAGTTAATACATGATTTTTTAAGACCATCATTTATTATATTTTTAGCCTCTTCCATTTTTCCTTCTAAAATCAATAAAATTGATTCAATTGAATATATCTCAATATCATCTTTAAATATTTCCTTATACTCTTTTAAATATTTCCTAGCTTCAAAAAATAATCCATTACTGATTAGTATGTTTATATTATTTTTTGCTTTATTTTTTAATTCTTTTAATTCTTCATTCACATTTATACCTCATAAAGTTTAATATGTAATAATAAATCTTCATAAATAGTGCTCTTAAATATATTGTCTATTTATTTTTCTAATTATAAAGCTTTACCAACTTTCTTATTTATCTTTTATTTTCTCAAATCTATCTTTTGCATTCTTATACCCTTCATTATATGATACTTTATAATAATATTTAGCTTTATCTAAGTCCCCAGTGGTTTCATAAAACACACCTAAATTATAAGCAGCTTTAAAACTTCCTACACCTTTAACAATCTCATTTGCTGTACTTCCTATCTCTAGACATTTTAAATAACTTTCTTCAATTAAGTATAAATATTGTCCATATTCCATCACATTAGATAAAATTAAATTCATATAGAATATACCACAAGAAAAATTAAAATCTGCATCATTTGAATATTGATTATAATATTTTTCAATAATACTTAGCCCAATATCAAATTTATTTATATTTACTAAGTTATTTATGTATAGATTAATAAAACTTTTATTATATGAATAATTGAACTTAATATTTTTATAGCATCTTTCGAAATACATATCTGCCTCTTCATACCTTTTAGCTACATGTAATGTCCTTGCAATTTGATATAAAATATAATTATCATTGCTATCACTTTCCAATTCCTTAAAAAGCAAATCTAAGTTTCTTTTAGATTTATCTTTATTAAAATACCCACTATGGATTACTTCTAAATTAATATTCTTTCGCTTATACAAAGATTCCAACTGCTCATGAATACATCCCCTATACACCAATCCCTTTGGATAAAATCTAGATACATATTCAGTTGAAGAACTAATTTCATTGCCATCAATAAATTTACTCTCAATTTTAATTCTCCCTATGCATCTTGGATTATTAATGGCAAAATCAATTAAATCTTCTTTTTCTCCAATATTAACTACTTCGTCTGCATCCAATACTAATATCCAATCGCCACTACATTTCTCTGCTGCAAAATTTCTAGCCATTGAAAAATCATTACACCATCGAAATTCATATACTTTAGCTCCCATTTTTCTTGCTACTTCTATTGTGCCATCTTTGGATCCAGTATCTACCACTATTATTTCATCCACCAAATTCTTTACACTTCCAAGGCAGTCCTCCAAAACTTCCGCTTCATTTTTAACTATCATAGCTAATGATATTTTCATAAATTACTCCTTTCATTATTTATTTTATATGAAAAAAACAGGCAAACCAAATGAATACCTGTTTCAAATGTCTTCATGATTACTTAGCCTGGAGCTCTAATATTTTTCTATCTATAACAGCTAATATATCTTCTTCGACATATTGATTTCTTGATAATTTATAATTAAATATAGCTCCCACTTTATCTCCAAGCATTTCTAATATACAAGCTTTATTATAAATTAAATCACTATTATTTCCGTTAATAATAAGCCCATAATTAACTTCTTCTAAAGCTTTATTATAATCTTTACTTAGAAAATATATAGCTGAAGTTATTGTAAAAAATTCTGCATCTGTAATATATTTATATTCAGGCATATTTCGTAGTTCATTTAAAATATTAATTGCTTCTTCAATATTAGAGTCTAATAATACTTTTAAATTTTCCTTTAGTTTTATTATCCAATCATTAAACTCTATTATCTTTTTATTTTCTTCTATCATTTTAATAGCATTTTCTTTAGAAGATAAAGAAAACATTTCTACACTTATATCATCAATATATAGCTTATTATCTAAAATATTTAAATAGTTATTTAAAAACTCAATACTCTTATCATATTTTTTTATTTTATTTAGGGATAATCCTTCTAAATAAATACAATCTAAGAAGTAAGGAAATACTTTCAAAACATCATTACAAATATCTATAGTTTTTATAAATTCATTATTTAAGTAATAAGTTTGTGCTGCCGTCCTATAATACATTAATGATTCTTCATCAATTTTTTTTGATATTAATTTTAAATACCTATCAACTTGATGCTTAGAATCTTTAAAATTTCCTATTGAATTATAACTCTTAGCCAGTTGAAACATATAATAGTAATTGCTAGGATTTTTAGATAACTCTTTTTTCAATATAGTTGCTGTCCTATTAAACTTAGCTAACCTTTTTGTATCATCCATTATATATCCAAAATGGTTTATTTGAATATCTGTAAATTTTATAGGCTCAGTAAAAATAGGTTGATTATGAATAGCCCCAATATATTTAAAATTTCCATCATTTTTAAATATCAAAGGAAATTTCAAATCTGAATATTCTTTTAAATTTTCATTTAAATAATTTCTTAATTTTAAATATATGGTATTATAATTCCTATATTCTTTACTCTTAAAAAGATTAATAAGATCATTAACACTATTCGTATCTACGCATTGATCAGCATCTTGAATAAATATATACTCACCCTTAGCCTTAGAAATACTATAATTTCTGGCCATAGAAAAATTGTCTTGCCATTCAAAATCATAAATACTCTCTGTGTACTTTCTACATATCTCTATAGTTTTATCTGTGGAACCAGTGTCAACAATCACTAATTCTGCAATACCATTTTCTATTAATGGGCTCATACTTTTCAAGCAACTATCTATATATTTTTCCTCATTTCTAACAATCATGCAAATACTTAAACTTAGATTTTTTTTCATATTTATCTTCCTTATTAAACTAATCTATTTTTATATAATATCTATTTTTTCTTTCAATCTAATTATATTAGTATTGATTTCCTCTAAATTTATCTTTTCAGTTTGTATATCTAAAATATCATAATAAATAGATAATGCCGATATATTTTTATTATTTGTCTCATAAATATAAGCTAAATTATATAATAAATCTATATTTTGTGAGTAATATTTTAACCCATTTTTTAAGATATCTTCTGCTTCCTTTATTTCATTTGAATAGAACTTCAAGGTTGACTTAATAGATAGTAACTCAACATCTTGCTTAAGATTAAATAGTTCTTCTAATTGATTCAATACCTCTATTGCCTCTATAATCATATTATTATTTATTAAAGTTATTAGATTCTCTTTAAATTTTCTTATATCACTCTCTGTGATCAAATTATTGTCTTCTATATCCTCTAATATTAAAGAATCTTTTATTATAGATATCAAATTACTAAACTCAGGCTTTATAGTAACTGCTTCTTTTAAAACAGAAATTGCTTTTAATATATTTTTTTCTTTAATAAACTTATTGAAGTTATTGATTTTGTTTGAAAACTCTCTAGCATCATTTAGACTACTATCTTCAATATCTTCAACTATTAATATATATTTATACATTAAAGCTATTAGCTTTTCTTTATTAATTAAATAAGAATTGATTATCATATCACTTTTTTCAAGTAAATATCCTATTATATAAATAATCTCATTTCTGTAATTACATCCAACTATATCATCAATAGATGAATTATTTAAAGTGTCAATTAAAGATTCAATACAATTTTCTATTTTAATTGCCTTATTTAATTTTGAGTTTTCATCTATGAAACTTAATAAATTTTTAAAACTGCTATCTTTTTCGAAACTAATCTTTTTCTTTACTATTTTTCTTTCTTCATCATCTAAATTTAATTTTTCTATAAGTAAATCCTCATCTATATTTTTTGTACTAACAACTATCTTTGAAAGTAAATAATTAAGTAATATAATTTCATCTTCTTCCTTTAATTTTTCGATTAAATTATTTATAGAAGATATGTCTTCTTTCAAAATATTTACTTTCAATATTTTTCCAACCACTAGCATGTATGTTTCTTTATCTTCATTTAGCTTATTTATGTATTCTTCTATATTTTCTAATTGATTTATCTTAATTTTAAGCCTTAAAATATCTCCAATGACACTAAACTTATGTCCATAAGAAAATACTTCTAATCCATTAGTGCTCGCATATTTTTCGTATTTAAATGTATTTAAATAATTTAAATACATTTTCAAATTATAAACCGCTCTATCAAGATCACCTTCAATAAGATAGCATTTTCCCATTAGATAGTAGCAATCTATTAATTCTTCGTCTAATTCTTTCATTTTTTCACAATAATAAATACACTTATCATATTTCTTTGCATTAAAGTATATTATTGTGGCATTATGATAATAATTTATTCTTAAACTTTCATTAATTTTTTCTGATTCAATTAACAAAAGATATTTTTCTAATTCAATTATTGCTTCCTTAGTATCTCCATGCATCTCATAACTTCTACTAAGTTGATATATATAATAAATATTATTTGGATCTTTTTTCAATTCACTTTTTAATAGTGTCGCTGTTCTTTTAAACTTTTTTTCTTTTATATCCTCAGTCATTATATATCCATAATGCATCATGTATATTTCTAAATTTTTTACAGGTCCTTTATATATTGGCTGATTATGTATTTTACCTTCATATCTGAATGTTCCATCATTTTTAAATATTAAATTCAACGAAAAATAGGTATATTCACTTAAATCTTCTTTTGTAAAGTTTTTATATACTAATGAATATGTATTAAAATTTTTATATTCATTGCTACTAAAAAGTTGTATTAATTTATTAACCTCATTTTCTTCCATTTCTTGATCTGCATCCATTATAAATATGTAATCGCCTTTAGCAAGAGAAATACTGTAATTTCTCGCTTCCGAGAAATTATTATTCCATTCTTTAAAATATACTTTGTTTGTATATTTTTTAGCTATTTCAATAGTCTTATCAACTGAACCTGTATCAACTATTATTAATTCTGCTAAGTTTAAATCAAGTAATGGCTTTAAGCTTTTTAAACAATTATCAAGGAACTTTTCCTCATCCCTGACTATCATACATACACTAAGCCTATAACTATACTTATTTTTTAATTCCTCGATATGCTTATTTGCTTCTTTCATTAATATTACTCCTTAAATTATAATTTAAAAAGAGGGACCTAAGCCCCTCCTAAAAATAATTATTATCTTAATAATTGTAAAACACCTTGTGGTTGTTGATTAGCTTGAGCAAGCATAGCTTGTGCAGCTTGTTGTAAAATATTATTCTTTGAGAAATTCATCATTTCTTTAGCCATATCTACATCTCTAACTCTACTTTCTGCTGCTGTTAAGTTTTCTGATGTATTATTTAAGTTGCTTATAGTATGCTCTAATCTGTTTTGTAGAGCTCCTAAATCTGATCTATGAGTTGATACTTTCTCTATAGCCTTATCAAGAACATTTGTTAATGTATTAGCTGAAGATGTATTAGTTACTTTTAAGCTTGCTGCTGTTATTCCTAATCCAGATGTACTCATAGTTTTTAATGAAATAGTAATCTTTTGATTTGAATTAGCTCCAACTTGAATATTTACTTTTGAAGTATTAGCTAATATACTTTGTTTATTAAATTGAGTTTGGCTTGATATTCTATCTATTTCAGAAGATAATTGATTTAACTCTGTTTCAATAGCTGTTCTATCAACTGATACATTTGTATCATTTGCTCCTTGAATTGAAAGTTCTCTCATTCTTTGAAGAATGTTATGAGTTTCATTTAAAGCACCTTCTGCTGTTTGAATTAATGAGATACCATCTTGAGAATTTCTTGATGCTTGATCTAATCCTCTGATTTGTCCTCTCATTTTTTCTGATATTGCAAGTCCTGCAGCATCATCACCAGCTCTGTTTATTCTTAAACCTGAGCTTAATTTTTCCATTGATTTTCCTGCTGCTGATGTGTTCATTCCCATGTTTCTATGTGCATTTAATGCATTCATATTGTGATTAATTATCATTTTTTATTCCTCCTTGATTTTAACTTGACATCCTTGTCATAATATTATTAATATCATATAAAATATCTTTCCTTTATTAAAGGAAACTCCTTCTCACTACTTCGAAGGAGTAAGCAACTCACAAAATTTTAGCTAAAGCTTAAAATTGGTTCCTTGCTTATCTTAATAATTGAAGAACACCTTGTGGTTGTTGATTAGCTTGAGCAAGCATAGCTTGTGCAGCTTGTTGTAAAATATTATTTTTTGAGAAACTCATCATTTCCTTAGCCATATCTACATCTCTAACTCTGCTTTCTGCTGCTGTTAAGTTTTCTGATGTATTATTTAAGTTGCTTATAGTATGTTCTAATCTGTTTTGTAGAGCTCCTAAGCTTGATCTATGAGTTGATACATTTTCTATAGCTGTATCTAAAGCATCTGTAAGTGCATTTGCTTTATCTGTAGTTGTAACATCTAAAGTTCCACCTACAACCTTTAATGCTGCAGCATCCATAGTCTTTAGTGAAATAGCTATTGTTTGTCCTGAATTTGCTCCAACTTGAATATTTACTGTTGCAGCTCCTGCTAATATATCTTGTTTGTTGAATTGAGTTTGTTTAGCTATTCTAGTTATTTCTGAAGATAATTGATCTAATTCAGTTTTTATAGCAGCTCTATCAACTGTTACATTTGTATCATTAGCACCTTGTACTGAAAGTTCTCTCATTCTTTGAAGAATGTTGTGAGTTTCATTTAAAGCACCTTCTGCTGTTTGAATTAATGAGATACCATCTTGAGAGTTTCTTGATGCTTGATCTAATCCTCTGATTTGTCCTCTCATTTTTTCTGATATTGCAAGTCCTGCAGCATCATCTCCAGCTCTGTTTATTCTTAAACCTGAGCTTAATTTTTCCATTGATTTTCCTGCTGCTGATGTGTTCATTCCCATATTTCTATGTGCATTTAATGCATTCATATTGTGATTAATTATCATTTTTATTCCTCCTTGATTTTAACTTGACATCCTTGTCATTTAATTTTATATTTAGAAATCCTACCATTTTGGTAGAGAAATTCTCTATATAGAGTTTAAGTTGCTTAAGCTTATATTATAAGTATCGTACATATTTACATAACTTTATATATTTTTATAAAGTTTTTTATATTTTTGTACTAAAAAAACTATTTATTCTTCTATTTTTTTCATAGGCATTATTAGCATTTTTAATATTATGAAGATTTCTAATTTCTTCTTTTACTTTTAATTGCTGTTCCTCAATAGAAATCCTTAATTTCTTGTCAATTTCTAATAACCCCTTCGATATATATAATTCTTTTATTTCATTCTTACTTATACATTGCTGATCAAATAATTTATGTATTAACTCTTCTCGTATATTCATAAGTTCATCAATTGGCAAATCTTCTTTTAAATTACTTATTATATCTTCAGTTATCTTCTTATAATCATTTAATATCATATCTACCATATCTTAACTCAATCCTAGTTGCTGCATTAAATAACTTTGTTGAGAATTATATTTATTCATCATTGTCTCTAAAGTTGCATATTTACTATATAAAACTTGCTCTCTTCTAGTAAAATCCTTCTCCATATCTTTCATCTTTTGCTCATATTTTTCAATGGATCTAGTTAATTCATTAGTATAAGCAGTAGAAGAACCCTCTAGTCCAGCTTTATTCATTAATGGAGCAGAAACAGTTACAGACTCTTTATATAATATATCTTTGACTCTTTGCATTAATCCTGTTTGTGCATACTTTTTACTATCTGAAAGACCTTCTGTAGTTGGTTTTGCTTTTATAAATAAATTCATAACTTCTTCTGTATTTTCTTCTAATGCTTTTGTTAACTTAGTTTCATCTATTGTGAATGTACCATTTTTAGTTCCTTGATAATCTTCTGTTGGTTTTATCCCTATCTTTTCTAAATTTAAACCAGATCCTTCAACAAAAGTCCTCATAGCTTGCTTTAAACTATTTGAAATTCTTGTTAAATCTGAATCTCTATTCAGTTGTCCCTTTTCAACTTTTTCATTCCATAGCTTAATTTCACTCTCTGACATTTCACTTTTTTGATCTGATGTTAGAGGGTCGAAATCTCTATTCCTTTTTTGCATAGTTAAAGTGTTTAATTTTTCGATTAAAGTATTATAGTCATTTATAAAAGTAACTAACTTTTCCTTAATATCTGTTACATTTGTTTTTCCATTAACAGTTATTCCTTCTGATGATATTTCTCCAGAAAACTTAAAAGTTACTCCATCTAATATAACTGAATTAGAATTTCCTTTATGAGTATAAACTCCACCTTTATTATCCTTAAATACAATTTCCGCATCTCTACCTGCAGAAGGTTCAATTACATTTCCTAATGATTTATCCAGTATACTTACATTGACATCATAATCAGCACCAAGTCTATTGGATGTTAACACTATTTTACCATCAACATTTATACTAGCAGTAACATTTGTGTTTTCCTCTTTTAACACTTTATTTAAGTGATTTAATATATCAGTACTATCATTTTTACCTGTTAGATCAATCATATTTCCATTAACAGATATTTTTTTATCTTTTATCAAGTTTATATCTAATGTATTAGTAGTTGCAGTAGCATCTATTCCTTTTACAAATGTTCCACCTTCCCCATTTATAAATATCTCAGGATCTTTAACATCACTTCCCAAAACAGTGCTGCTAAAAGTTATCTTTCCATCATCAGCTACTTTTGCCGTTAAATTTTTATCTTTTATTTTACTTTGTAATAATTTTTCTATATCTGAATTTGTAAGAGTATCATTAATATCTAGTGATATTTCTTCACCATTGATAAATATTTTCCCATATGAAGCTTCCAAATCCCTAATTGTAAAATTATCTCCAGTTATTGTTGCTGCTGTTGCATTTATACCTTTATTAACAGTTCCTTTATTATCAAAAGTTCCTCCAATAGTAAAAGTACTATCTTTTCCTAATACCGTAGATTCAAATATAAATCCCTTAGCATTTCCAGATTCACTTCCTGCAAAATCACTATATCTTACTGATACATTTATTCCTAATTCCTTTAATTCTTTATTTAAATTTGCAGCTCTATCTTTTTCTGTATCTCCTTTTAATATAAATTCCTTACCATTTATACTAATTTTATCATCCTTATCTATTCCCGTTGATAAAACTGTTTTAGCAGCTTTAGCAGTAGTACCAGTTATAGTATAATTCTCTGGCTTTGCATCACTACCTCCAGTAACTGTCAATACATTTTCATTAGACGAAGTAAATCTAGTAGTTGCCCAGTTTTTACTCAATAATATGCTATCAGTTTTTGTTACATCAAAATATTTATTATAAAGTTCTCTTGAATCTTTAATAACTTCCCTATAAAGCTTTTGCTTTATTTCTAAAATTTCCTTATCTTGACCTTTTCTATCTATCTTTATTCTATAAGGCTTCATGGAATCTTTAACAATTTGATCCATATCCAAGCCAGTTGCTAAACCTGTTATTCTCACTTAAACACCCCCGACTTACAATTAATAATTGATAATGGACAATTGATAATTATTGAAAAAACTCCTATGGAATTTTACTTTGAATAAATTTCTTTAATAATTCAGCCCGTCTGAATTATATCCTAATTTGTCCATTGTCAATTGTGCATTATCAATTATATATATTATCTAGATTTTTTAGATATTTCGTATGCTTCATGCCATGTATTTCTCACATCTTCAATAACTGGCATAAGCTCGTCCATCATTTTCACATCTTTTTTTAGATTTATTTCAAATAATCTTGTTTTTACAAATTCATATACTTTATATATTTGCTTTGCCCACTCACCTGCATTTTGATCTAAACTTATCATAAGTTCTGTAAATATATCTTGAACTTTAACTAGATTTTCATGACTTTTTTTAATGTCTTTACTAACTAAAGCTTCTCTTGCTATTTTTGCAAATTTTACAGCTCCATCTACTAACATTAATAGTAATTGTTCTTTTGATGCGTAGTTTACGCTATTATTTTTATACACATTTAATGCATTATTGCCATACATTTTATTGTTTCCTCCTACTTTTTAACATCTAAAAAGGTGCCATAACCTATTGCATTTAAGTTTTCTTCTTTTTCACCATGAAGACTTATAGTGGACTTTTCTAACTTTGTAGCATCTACAGTAAATTTATTTTGCTCCATTTGCTTTCTTTCTTTTTTTACATATTCATTGAAAAACTTTTTCTTTTGCTTTTCACTATCTTTATTAATACTTATGTTAGACTTTCTATGAACCTTACCGTCTTTTGTTTTTTCGTAAACCTTTTTTCTAAGATCTGTATCTATTTTATTTAGTAAGAAATTCATAGTACTTCCCCCTATTAAGCTTTTTTGTCTATTGCAACACCAACTAGTTCCATCATTTTAGCTACTAGATCAAGTATTTTCTTAGGTGGGCACTCCATAATAACTTCTTTAGTATCTTCATTTATTATTTTTACCATTACATCTCCAAGCTTTTCATGGACTGAATACTCTGCATAGGTATGCTCATCTTTTAAAAACTCATTTAATTTATCTATTGCCTTTATTACATCATCTTTTCGATAATTTTTATCTTTAGCACTTACAGCTCCTACTACATCCTTGTTTTCTGCAATTTGCTTAATTTCTGGATTTTTAACTGTACTTAGGTTAACTTGTCCTCCTTGACTTGCAACCTTTATTTCCATTTTAAAACACCACCCTTGTTATAATGAAAGAATGAAAAAAATTAAGGAATGAAAAAATTGTTGTTATAATTCTGCAAAGCTGAATTATTTCATTAATTTCTTAATATTATTTGAAAGAAATTTCAAATAACTTTTCGTTTTTTCATTTTTCACTATTTCATTTCTCTTATTTTTTTCCTAGCATTTTTAATAATTCTATACTCATTTTTGTTGCTTCTTTGTTTTCATTTTCAACTTCTTCATAAAGCTCTTTTCTTAAAATAGTCATTTCTTTAGGTGCTTTTATTGCTAGTTTCACGCTGCCATCTTCTATTTTAGAAATAGATATTTCTATTTCATCACCTATTAAAATAGACTCTCCTTTTTTTCTTGTTATAACTAACAAATTTAACACACCCTTCTTACTTGAATACTTTTTCTTTTATGCTATATATTTCTTTGTCTAAAATATATTGTTCCCCTTTTTTGTTTTTTATATTTATTACTAAAGGTGCTTTTAAATTTGCTGTTATTTCTTCTGATTTAGAATTTAATGTCACAATTGAATATAACATTACATCTTCTGGATTTTCTAAATTTAAGTTTTTTATTACTTCATCATTTAGTCTTATTTCATACTTATCATTTATAAAAAACGGAGAAATAATTATAAAACCTAATTCTTTATCTTCTATTGATTGTAAAATATTGAATGGACTTTCATTTCCAATTTCTTTTATTATATATTTTTTTAAATTATCGAATCCAGGAATTCCTTTTTCAAAATATATTATTTCATTTTCTTCATATATCATCTTTCCATGTATTGGTGATATTAATTCCATATTATATCTTCTCCTATCTTAGGAAATCTAAAAGTGATGGTTGTATTATTTTTGCACTTACTTGAAGTGAAGCCATATATACACTTTGTGCAACTGTAGCTTCTATATTCTTTTCAGCTAAATCTATATCTTCTGTTTGTGATAATATATCTTTTAAATTGAAGTTTTGTTCTTCATTTTGATCTCCAGCTGACTCCATTCTATTTTGCTTTGCTCCAACCTCTGCTCTTACCTTTAAAAGATTAGATATAGTTTCATCCATAACTTTTAGATTTTCATTTGTTACTTTACCACTTATATTAGAATCTTCTGAATCTATATTGTTTGTTATTTCTTTTAATAAGTCCATAACATTAACATCTGCTCCATTTTTATCTTTAAACAATAATAAATCTGTAGCAGATACATTGTAATCCATAGTTACTCCTTGTGAAACTTCTACAGTAAGCTTTTTATTTATCATACTTATTTGATTTTGTACTGATTCATCTGAATTATCAAGTTCTAAAACTTCTCCATCATTTCCACTTAGATGAATAGAATTATTTCCGGTACTTATATCTTTATTAGTTCCAATAGGTTTTGTACTTCCCTTAGTACCACCAAAAATATATTTACCATCAAAGCTACTATTTAATATTTGTGCTATTTCATTTACTTTTTCATTCATTTCATCTTTTATTGCTTTTTTCTCATCACTTCCATATGCAGCATTCCCAGCTGAAACCATTAGTTCTCTAAATCTCCCAAAACTGTTTCCTAATTGCTCTAGCGCAGTATCTGTAGTATCTAACCAATTTGTAGTATCCTTTATATTTTCATTATATTGAGTATTAGCTCCTATATCTCTATGTAGCTGCATACTTCTTGCAACCTTAAAAGGATTGTCAGAAGGTCTTCTAATTTCCTTTCCTGAAGTAAGCTGATCATTTAGTTTTTTCATATAACCTTGATTTCTACCAAGATCCTTTAAGAAGCTTTTACTCATCATTTGATTAGTAATTCTCATTTACTTCTTCCCCCTATCTTTTTAGTCCATTTATTATTACATCTAAAAGTTCATCAACTGTTGATATTATTTTTGCATTTGCATTATAAGCATGTTGGAACTGTACAAGGTTTGCCATTTCTTCATCTAATGATACCCCTGAAACTGAAGCTCTACTTTCTTCTATGCTATATAATAAATCTTCTTGATTTATTACCATTCTTTGAGCCTCTTGTGCTTGAACACCTAGCCTATCAATTGTATCCTTAAAGTAAGAATCCATTTTCATTCCTGATGTACTATTTTCAATTTTCAATCCATTATTTATAAGTGAGTTACCACCCTTATTTTTATCAAATATATCTTTTCTAGATATTACTGTTTCATTTATATCCTGAATTCTAATTAACGAATCTCTTAATTGCGCTATTGACAATGCTCTTGAACCATCACTATCTCCATCCATGTTATTTTCGTGAGTATATGGGAATAAATCATCATGAGTCTTAGTTTTTATTTTCATTACATCTTCTAATATTTCCTTGTTAACAGTTATGTTCTTAGCCGTGATCTCAGATTCTCCTACTAATGTTTCATCTAAATTACTTAAAATACCATTACTTTTATACTTAGCAATATCTTTATTAACGAAGAATGGTATGAAATCTTTCTCTGCCCCAGCAATATTACTTAAAGGATCTTCCATTCCACTATGCACTGCATTTACTGAAAAAGCTATTGATTTTGCTAATTTATTTAATTGTCCCATGTAGTCTTCTATATCTTTTTGTACTGAAACTAACCCATTAACACTACCACTTTCCGGTTTAAATATCATAAGCTCTGAGTAATTGATGACATCTCCATCTTTTATTGGATATCCATCTCCTCTTGCGGCTTGTCCATTATTATCAGCCCATATTATTCTATTATCTTTAATTTCTTTAGCTTGTTCTGGTGTTATACCAGTTACTTTTAGTGTTTGTTTATTAGATTCGCTATCCATATTACCATTTTTATAGTATGTAACTATATACGTCTTGCCTGAAAAATCACTTGAATCTAATTCAACATCTGTTACATATGAAAATCTCGCAACATCTCCATTTGGACTTGAATTTACTAAAAGCGGTGCTTTCATGCTACCTGTTTCTGTTGGCTTTAAATCTATACCATTAAACTCTCTTTTATCTACTTGTATTCCAAACTTGCTACTTAATTGATCTAACAATAAATCTCTTTTATCCATTAAATCATTTGGAGTATTTCCAGATACAGTTACGCTAATTATTTCTTGATTTACCCTATCTAATTGTTCTAAAACACTATTTACTTCTGTAACAGAGCTCTTTAACATATCTTGAGCATTAGCTTGTAAGCCTTCAATCTTTGTATATGTTGCATTTAATGCGTCTGTTAAAGCTGCTGTTTGCTGAGCTACTACAGTTCTTGCATTAGAACTATTTGGCTGTTTTGATAACTCTTGAAATGAATCAAAGAACTTTCCCATTAAAGTTGAAATACCAGTTTCTGATGGTTCATTAAAAACACTTTCTACTTCATATAAAAAATTATTTCTTATATCATATTTTCCTAAAACTGCATTTTCACTTCTTACTTGATAATCCAAAAAATTATCTCTAACTCTTTCTATCGCCTGAATTTGAGCTCCTGTACCAAGCTGTCCTGCTTGTACAGATGAACCCATTGATGTTCCTCCAAAAGGTCTACTTGTTTCTATTTTTGCTCTTTGCCTTGAGTATCCAACAGTATTAGAGTTTGCAATATTATGAGATGTCACATCTATACTTTTTTGTTGTACATTCATTCCTCTTTTTGCTATATTAAATGTTGAAAATAATCCTGACATTCCCTCACCTCCAGTTTCCTACTATCTTTTTATACTTCCATAAGAGTTATAGGTTGGTATATCCCTTTTAGGATTTATTAAATTTAAAAGTTTATTTGTAAAGCTTAGTTGTTGCTTTATTAATAAGTCATTTGTATCTTTTTGAAGAATCATTTCATTTAGTAGATTTTGTATCCTTCTATACCCATTTTCTAATTCTTCATCTTTATAGTTTGATATAATTTCTTTTATGGATTGATTCCCTAATAACCTTCTTCTTCTTACTTCAATTTCAGCAACATCTTTATTTTTTTGTTTTATATCTTCTACTATTGATTCCATTCCAAATATATCTTTGGATATAATTAATTTATATTGTTTATCTAATAGAATTAATAATTCTTTTAACTCTTTTTCTTCATCATAAAGTACATCTCTTAAACTATTTATCATACTATTCTTTTCCTCTCATAGCATCTAACATACTTTTAGCAATAAGCTTTGAATCATAAGTATATGTTCCATTGTAAATGCTATTTTTAACTTCTAAAACTTTTTTTCTATTATCAAAGTTTTTATTATCTATTGAATAATCATTTAATATTTTTGCAGCTTCTGATAATTCAATTCTGTCATAAGTTTCTTTTTTCTCTAACTTTTCAATTTTATTAGAAGTTACCTTATTATAATAGTTAATTCCATTTGCATAACCTATACCTTTAATATTCATAATTTCCTCCTAATAATACTTCTTATATTTATTTATCGTAATTATTAATTATAAGTTTAGACGTTAATTTAAAATTGTTAAATCTATATTTTATATATCCATTTAATATTATTCACTGTTTCTCTCTTAAATTAATATATTTACCTCTAACTTTAATCTAGATATAAATAAAATAGAACCTATATAAATACACTCTTTTTAAGTGTCTATTATATAGGTTCTATTCTTAAATATTTAAATCTATGTATTATTTAAGTGACCTTATTCTGTCAGCTCCACTTACGATACTTGTTATTCTAACTCCAAAGTTCTCATCAACAACAACAACTTCTCCATAAGCTATCTTCTTGCCATTTATTAATACTTCTACTGGTTCTTCTGCAAGTTTATCTAACTCTATTAAAGATCCTGTACTTAAATCCAATATATCCTTAATGCTCTTCTTAGTTCTTCCTAAAACAACTGAAACCTCTAATGGAACATCCAGTATTAAATCAATATTTCTATGTGATTCTCCAACAAGACCTTGTGACAGTGGCTCAAAAGTAGCTCCATGAACTTCTACTGGCTTTTCTACTACATTTTTAGCTACTTTTTCTTCTACTGTATTAACAATAGGCTTTTCTTCTATCTTATATTCTTCTTTATAAATATCTGAAGACTCATAGCTATCATCTATTTCATTTGCAACTTCTTGATCTTCACCCATCATTATTGAAACAATTTTTTTTGCAGTACCTATTGGTAATATTTGCATCATATTTGATTGAAGTAATCCTTCTATAGTTAAATCAAAACAAACTTCAACTATTGGTTCATCTTCTGGGATAGTTTCTGATATATTTTCATTCATATCCTTCCATATCTTTGATTTAGGAGGTGATATATTAACTTCCCTTGCAAACATAGTCGCCATAGAAGTTGCTGCAGAACCTATCATTTGATTCATAGCTTCCTGAACTGCACTAACTTCGATTTCTGATAACGTAGAAGTATTAACTTGTCCATCTCCACCCATCATAAGATTGGCAATTACAGCTGCATCTGTAGTTTGCATTATTAATATGTTTCTTCCAGTTATCCCAGAAACATATTCAACATCTAATATTATATTAGGATAATCAAATCCATTTTTTATTTCTTTTAATGTTGTAATCCTAACCTTAGGTGTTGTTATATTTACTTGCTTATTTATAAGTTGATAAAGAGCCGTTGAAGCTGATCCCATGGAAATATTCCCTATTTCACCTAACAGATCTTTCTCTATTTCTGATATTAACTCTGGTTTTTCACTATCTGTAGCACCATTTAACAATGAATCTATTTCTTCTTGAGACAAAAACCCATTACTCATTCTCAATCACATCCTTATCTAAAATATCTAAAAGTTGTATCCCCATATTTTTACCTATAATTCCTGGTTTAGCTATAAAACATTCTTCATTTTCTACAAAAACTCTTACAGGATCACTGCATTGAGAATTTAATAATAAGACATCTCCATTAACTAACTCTAAAAAATCATCAACAGTTATCTCTGTTTTTCCAAGTTCAACATGCATATTCACTTCTACAGGATCTATTCCCTTTTTGAGCTTTTCTCTAGCCTCATCTTGTAATTCTGATTCATCAGTTTTAAACCAATATTGTACAACAAGCTTATCTAATACTTTTTCAATACTTAGATATGGAATACATAAGTTCATATATGTTGTACTTTTACCTAACTCAACTAAAAAGCTAAGCAAAGCAACAGGCTCATTTGGTGCTAAAGTTTGATTAGCTGATGGATTAGTTTCAAGTCCTTCAAATTCCGGCTTCACTTCTAATATTCCATCCCAAGCTAAGATTAAAGACTTAATCATTTCTGAAGTTATATTTGATAAAATATTTTTATCTATTTCTGAAAACTCTTTTGCCTTTTCATCCCTATCCCCTGTTCCTCCTAAAAGTATATCTAATACTTGGAATGAAAATTGTGGATTCATTTCAAGTAATATGTTTCCTTGTAGTGGTGGCATCTTAAATATAGTAAGTATAGTTGGATTAGGAATAGAGTGCACAAACTCTTCATATGTTATCTGCTCCACACTTTGGATATCTACTTTGACATGCTTTCTAAGTTGACCTGAAAGGTAATTACTTATTATTCTTGCAAAAGCGTCATGAACCATTTCTAATGTCCTAATGTGATCCTTAGAAAACTTCTGAGGACTTCTGAAGTCATACTTTTTTATTTTATGTTTTTCTTCTTTTTCTTTTAGCTGTTCTGGTTCAACATCTCCTGTAGATAGGGCAGAAAGAAGAGCATCTATTTCGCTCTGACTTAAAACCTCTGCCATTTCTCTCCCTCATTTCCTAGTAATTTAGTAGCTTTTCTATATCTATAATTGTTAGTAATCTTCCTTCTAAGTCAATTACTCCTTTTATATAAACTTCAGTATTATGCGTTTCTAACCTTTGCAGTTTATCTTCATCTATATCTATTACTTCTTCAACTTCATCTACAGATATGCCTATTTCTTCTTCGTCAACCTTTAATATTATTATGTTATTTTGTTCTTTTTCTGATTCTATATTAAGTAATAAATTAACATCAACTAAAGATTTTATGCTACCTCTTAGGTTTATTAAACCTCTTATATAATTTGGAGCCTTAGGCACCCTTGTTATAGTCATCATATCATTGATACTTAATATTTTATCTGTCTCTACTGCAAAATGTTCTTCTCCTAATTTAAATACTACAAATTGCATTTAACTTGCCTCCTAAATAGTTTTAACCAACTACCTTTCTTATTGCTTCTAAAACTCTATCTGCTTGGAATGGTTTCACAATAAAGTCTTTTGCACCAGACTTAATTGCATCCATAACCATTGATTGTTGTCCCATAGCTGAACACATAATTATCTTTGCTCCTGGATCGAATGATCTTATTTCTTTTACTGCCTCAATTCCATCCATATCTGGCATAGTAATATCCATTGTAACAACATCCGGATTTTCTTTTTTATATAAATTTACTGCTTCTATACCATTACAAGCTTCCCCTACTACTTCAAATCCATTTTTTTGTAGTATATCCTTTATCATCATTCTCATAAAAGCTGCATCGTCCACTATTAAAACTTTTGTCATTTTAATCCCTCCAAATTATCTTATTCCTAATGATTCTAAAATTTTTTCTAATGATCCTGGAGCTGGAACAAAATAAAAATGTCCTTCTATTTTGTTATCTCCTTCTCCCATAAATAATGTTTCTATATCTAAAACATACTCTTCGTGTTGCCCTGTTTCAACGAATGTTGAAACAAGTATTGCACTTAGCATATCATTAGCTACTGCAGGTACTGAGGCAGTTGCCTTTAGCCCTGTAAAATTTGCAATTGCATTCATAAAAGATGAGGATATTATATTCCCAATCTCCCCTATAACTGAAATGCCCATCTCAGTAAAAGTTTTTTCATCTTTATAAGTCATTTTTGATATCATATTTAATGCTACGTCTTCTTCAAATATATAAAGGACACTTCCGGGAATATCGTCAAGTACTTTCACCAATACAGCTACAACTTCATTTTCTCTGCAACTATTAAATAACTCATCGAATTCTATTAAGTTCATATTTGGAACTGACATATCAATTTTAGTTCCAAGTAGCATTGATAGAGCTGTTGCTGAATTTCCTGCTCCTATATTAGAAACTTCCCTTAATGCATCCAATTGAAATGAAGTTAAATTCTTGTATTCCATAAAAATCCTCCCTTCTAAATCAATGCCGCCACATCAAGAATTAATGTTACTAATCCATTTCCAAGTATTGTAGCTCCAATATATTCTTTTAAGGATCTTAAAGTTTTGCCTAAAGGCTTAATTACTATTTCCTGTTGACCAAATAATGAATCAACAAGTAATCCTACTGTTTTTTCTCCAACTTTTACTATAATAATGAACTTCTTTTTACTTTCTTTATTTTCGATTCCAAGTCTCTCATTTAATCTTATAAGAGGTATAATACTATCTCTATAAACTATTACTTCCTCTCCATTTGTCTTTTTAATATTTTCTTCTTTATAATCTATAACTCTATCAATAAATCCTAATGATATAGCAAGAGTTTCATCACCCACCTTAACCAAAAGTGCTTGAATTATTTGAAGTGTTAAAGGTAACTTTATTATAAAACTTGACCCTTTTCCCTCTTCACTAACAACATCTACAGTACCACCTAGTGAGGAAATTTTTGTTTTAACAACATCCATTCCAACACCTCTACCCGATATATCTGTAACTACAGTATTTGTACTAAAACCTTGAGCAAATATTAAGTTCCTAATGTCATTGTCACTTAATCCTTCTGTATTTATTCCTATTTTTTCGGCTTTAGCCTTTACTTTTTCAATACTAATTCCTGCTCCATCATCACTAACTTTTATTAAAGCCTTAGTTCCTTCTTGATAAGCAACTAGTTTTATTTTTCCAACAGGATCTTTGCCATTTGCAATTCTTTCTTCTTTAGTTTCTATACCATGATCGGCTGCATTCCTTAAAAGATGTATTAACGGTTCTCCAATTTCGTCTATAACAGTTCTATCTAATTCTGTTTCTGATCCTTCTATAATGAAATTTATCTCTTTTTTAAGTTCTAAAGATAAATCTCTTATCATTCTAGGGAATCTATTAAATACTACTTCCAACGGAAGCATTCTTATCTTCATAACTAAATCTTGCAAATCTGATGTTGTTCTCTCAACTTGCTCTAATGTTTCTATTAGTTCTTGAGACTTATCATTAATTACAATTTGTTCTAATCTAGTTCTGTATATAACAAGTTCTGATACCATATTCATTAGCTTATCTATTCTTTGTAAGTCAACTCTAACTGATTGATGCGCTCTCTTATTATTATCTTTTTTCTTATCTTGCTTTTCTATTTTATCACTTGATATATTATCTTTTATATGAATCTTCTCTATTCCACTTATTATTTCATCTTTTAATGTAGTTTCTTCATCTTGATAAATATCTTCAATAGAAACATAAGATGTTTCTACTTTTCTTACTTCTGAAATATTGCTTACTATTTCATTAACTTCTTCTTTTGATCTAGTAGTAATTAAAACAAATATCAATTCTGTATCAAACTGTTCATTTTCTATATCTTCTGTAGAAGGAAAAGATTTTAATATTTCCCCTTGCGCTTCAAGTTCTTGAACAATTAAAAATGCTCTTGCTGATTTTAATAATGTATCATCTCTTAATATTATTTTAACGTTAACTCCATTAAATCCGTTTTGTTTTGCTTGCTTTAAGACTGATAAATCATATTCATTTAAACCTATATTAATAGATTCATTTGTTAATTTACTATCCTGTTCACTATTATATTTTTCTGTTATATACTCTTGTTTAGCTATTGACACTTCCTTGCTTCCAACATTTTCTAGAGACTTCATTATATTTTCTATTTCAATCTCTTCGTCATTGCCTTCTTCTATATTTCTAACCATTCTTTCTAAAGTATCTAAACAATCAAATAAAACTGTAACAACATTTCTACTAACTTGTAACTTGCCTTCTCTAAACTTTGATAGCACGTCTTCCATTTTATGAGTTAACTCAGCTATATTGCTAAATCCCATTGTTGCAGCCATACCCTTTATCGTATGAGCTACCCTAAATATTTCATTTACTTTATCTATATTTTCTGGTTCTTGCTCTAAATCTAATAAAGCTTCATTTAAGGTTTGTAAATTATCCATTGACTCTTCTAAAAACATTCCCATATATTGAGATACGTCCATTTTATTCACCCCTTTATACTCTTTTATAAATAAAAGTAGAAACTTTCTCTAATCCATAATCTTTATAATTATAAATACTTTCTGTTGCGCCAACAAATAGTAATCCACCCTTTTTTAAAGAGCTTGAAAATTTTTTAAATATCTCTTTTTTAACTTCATTTTTAAAATATATTATTACATTTCTACATACTATCAAATCAAAATCTTTTTCATAGTTATCTAAAATTAAGTCATGCTTTTTAAATATAACCATGGATTTTATATTATTATTTATTAAAAATTTATCTTTTTCTAATTGGAAATACTTTTTCATATAATCTTCACTTACATTTTTCATCTCAGCTTGTACATATTCTCCAAGCTTTGCTCTATTCAATATAGTATTATCTATATCTGTTGCAATTATAGTATTCCTTCCAATAGGATTTAGCTCATTCACCATCATTGCAATACTATATGGCTCACACCCTATTGAACAAGCAGCACTCCAAATTTTCAATTTATTATTATTTAAAAGATAAGATTTTAAGTTTTTTTCTAATTCTTTAAATAGTTCTGGATTTCTAAAAAACTCTGTAACATTTATAGTTATAAAATCTAAAAACCTCTGTCTTTCTTTATTATTAGATAGTAAAAGCCTCTTGTAATCATCTAATGATTTTATATCTATTCTTGACATCAAGCTTCCAATTCTTCTATTTAATTGTTCTTGCTTATATGCGTTTAAATTAATATTGAACTCTCTATATATCCAATTATGAAATTCTGTAAAGTCCATATCTCCTCCTAAGTTGCATTAACTAAACTTCTTATCTTTGCTGCAATATTATTTATAGAAAGTACATAATCTACACATCCTGTTTCATAAGATACTTTTGGCATCCCATAAATAACAGAACTAGCTTCATCTTGTGCTATAGTTATACCTTTATTCATTTTTACAACTACAGTTCCCTCTGCTCCATCTTTTCCCATTCCTGTTAGTACAACAGATATTACTCTACTAGCATATACAGTAGATGCTGATATAAATAATTTATCTACAGCAGGCCTTACTCCCCAGATTGCGTCATCAGTATTAAGCTTTAAAATACCGGACTTCTGGACTATCATATGAAATCCACCTGGAGCTATATATATTTTGTTTTTCTCTATCTTCATTCCATCTTCTGCTTCTAAAACATGTAATGAGCATTTTTTATTTAATCTTTCAGCAAATGCTTTTGTAAACCCACTTGGCATATGCTGAACAACTAAAACAGATACATTTAAATCTTTAGTTAATTCCGTAATTACTCTTTCTATTGCCTTCGGTCCACCTGTTGATGCACCTATTAAAATTATATCCCGCCTGTTATTTATGTCATTATGTATCAATAGTGCATGCACCTCCTATAGTCTTCTTAGACTATTTCCAATACTCTTAATTATAACTGCACCATCTTCACTCTCTAAAATCATAGTTCTTCCTTTGTTTCCTCCTATATCTTCTCCTATTATTGGAATAGATAAATTTCTTATAGATTCAATTACAGCAGTACTATTTCTTTTTCCTACATCACTAATAATTTTCTTATCTGGGAAGTTAAACATTGATGCTCCCCCTGCAATTTTGGCTACAATATTATCTTTTCTACACCCAAGAGATAGCATTTTTTCTAGTAAATTTTGAATTCCCAAATCTGCATATTTAAAAGGATTTAATATATTCTTGAATTGTGTGCTATCTGGTAACATTATGTGAACAAGTCCTGCAATTTTCTTTTCTTTATCATATAAGGCTATTCCAACACATGATCCAAGTCCCATCGTTATTAGTTTATCTGGGGCAGATACAATAGCTCCATCGGCTATTCCAACTCTAACCTCTTTTTTTTCTTCCAATTTTGTCACCCCTGAAAAATACTCTCTTCTTCTTCTACTGTTAGTATTTTTTCTAAATCTAACATTATGATTATGTTGTTGTTTTTCTTTATTAATCCTTTTATATATTTCTTTGAAATTAAAGTTGAAAGACTTTCTGGATTATTTATTTCCTCATCAAATATACTAAGAACTTCACTAACACTATCTACTGATATTCCAAATTTCCCTGTATTTCTTTTTACAACTATTATTTTTTTATCTAAACTATTTTCTAATTTTAATTTGAATTTATTTGCAAGATTTATAATAGGTAAAACTCCATTTTCATAGTTAATAACACCATCCAAAAAACTTGGTGAATCAGGCAAAATAGTTGGTTCCTCATACCCTAAAATTCTCTCTACTTCCATTATATCAGTAGCATAGAATTCATTACCTAATTTAAAAACTAAAATTTTTATCTCCTTCATTCCCTTTTCTTTTCCTCCTATAGAAGTAATTTATCCACAATTAAACTGCCATCTTTATCTATATATGCATGTACATTTTTAGACGGCTTTTCTAAGATATATTTTTTATTTCCTATAATAAAAATAGTGTTATGATATGCAACATCTACATTTATTTCTCCATCTTTATCTACTTCTAATTTCGTAAATACTCCTGAATCACTTCCTACTATTGAAGCCTTAATTAATTTTCCTGATTTTAAGTGACCTCCTCTACAGACAGAAGACTTAAGACAAAAATTAATATTACCAGATGAATTTAATTGGCTAGTAAATAAACCTTTTCCTATTATATTTATATCTCCTGTAACACTTATCTCAGATTCTTGTGCATACTCAATTGTTAAGTCTGATGTTGTTATAACATCCTTTTCCAAATCTTCTAATTCCTTAGCAACTTGATAAATTATATTCTCTATTTCATTAATATCCTTTATAGTGCTAGGACCAGCGCCCATAAGTTTTGATTTAGCCAATTCTACAACAATAGAGTTATAGCAATTATCTTGCATGGCATTTGAAATTATTTTGATGCATGTTTTAGGGATATTTTTATATTTAGTTTCAATTAGCGATTTAATTATCATTCCATCTGTTATATTGCTCTTAATCAAATTATTATCTTTTAGATATATAGAGTTTTTTAATAAAGATTCTAAATCATTCTTAATTTCTTTTAATGCTTTAACTCTCTTTTCTTTAATTAAATTGGTTCCTCCAACTTCAACTTTAGAGTTAACTATATTTCCAGTAATTTCAGATGTATCTTTTGCATCAATAAATCCACCAAATACTCCATTTTTTATAGCAAGGCTACCTCCTGCAGTAACTTTCATTCCTTCAGTAACCTTGCCATTTATTTGCACACTTGATGGAAATTTAATATTTCCACTTAAAATTGTAACATCATCATTTAATACATATATAGGCTCAACTCCTATAGTATTCTTACTAAAATATGGCTTTCCAGAAATAGTTGAAATTATTAAATTATCTTTTATCTTACATCCTTGTCCCGCTGAAAAATTACTTTTCTTTTTAGCCTTTCCTGGTATTCGTTGTGAAAAAACATTTTTTCCATCAACACCATTCTCTCCCTTTATAATCTCGGCTAAAACTTCGTTAGCTTTAACACTTGTTATAGAATTAAACTCCCTATAATCTATTTTTTCTGTATTTTCATCTATTTCTAATTTATTATTTGAATTAAAAAACACGTTTATTTTGTCTTCAATAGGAAGTTTTTCCTTTATTCCTTGTGCTATTAATTTATTTTCAATTTCTCTATTAGACACAATATATTTTATAATTTCATTATCTATACCATAAGATATACCCTTATCTTTTAATAAAGTAAACAGCTCAGATTCTGTTATTATAGGTGCATCTATTCCTTCTTCAACATCTACATCTAATGATAAGATATTACTTTCCTTTGAATCTTTCAAATAATAAACTAATTCCTTATTATATGTAATTGAAATATACGCTTCTGTTTTATCATCATTAAATCTTATATCAATAAGACGTTGTGCTTTTTCTTTTAACCCTTTAAAGTCTATAATGTCTACCGCTTTTATAATAGATTGCTTGGTTACCTTTTCTCCATTTATATATAACTCTCCATTTATAGGCGGCAAAATGGTTGCATATTTCCCATTTCCAACTGGATTTCTAATTACTATTTTTCTATCTTTAACATAGACAGTTCCATCAATGTTATTGACCTTATTATAATTTTCTTCCATACCCAAGCCCCCATTGCATATATATGGTAATAAATTTACCAGTTTAATAATACCATAATTTAAAATATTTTTGAATAGACATAAATCTTTTAAAAATACAAAAAACTCTTATTTTATCTAAATTGATTAACATATATTTTTATCTCTTCATCAAAACTTTTAATTAATTTTTGCATTTTTTTATTTTCAATATTAAAATTAATTTTATCAACTTTAGAAATCGGTAATATTTTAGGTGATGTTCCAGATATAAACATTGCATCAATACTTTCCAATTGATCAAAATTTATTTTTCTTTCTTCAAAACTTATACCTAAGCTTTTAGCTAATGATATAATTCTACCTCTTGTCACCCCTGGTAAAACATCATCTAATGGAGAAGTGTATAATGTATCTTGTTTAATCATAAATATATTTGACTTACTTCCTTCTGTTATAAATCCATTTGAATTTACAAGTATTGCTTCGAAAACATTTGCTTTCTTAATTTCATCATTTACTTTTTGTCTAAAATTACTATCAATTACCTTAGCATTAGGATTTGTTCTTTCTCCATGATAAAGTATAGTCTCCACTCCATTTTTATACATATCTTCGGTTGGATAACTATGCTTAATACTAAAGACTTTCATAGTATCACTTTGTATATCAAATGTAAGTTTAATATTTCCACACTCTACATTATTTGCTTCAATTAACCTTATAAGATAATCTTTTATTTTATCATATTTATAAGAAAATGTTTTTCCCATAAGCCTAAAAGATGATTCCAATCTCTTAATATGATCTTCGTAGAATAATGGAACTCTATCTATAACTCGTATAACTTCATATATGATTCTGTTTTTTTCTGTTGAATCACTTGTATAATTGTTTATCTCTTCTAAATGTCCATCTTCTAAATAATATTTTAAAATAGCTTCCATAAGTAACTCCTCCTCTTATTTCCATTTTAATACTTCAAAATTATTTTTCTTTTTATAATTTATTAAATAACCATTTCCAACTAAATCTAATAATGGTTTATCTGATAAGGAATCTGAAAACATATAGGAATTTTTAAAATCAACTTTGATATTTTCTTTTGCTAGTACTTCTTTAAGCCTTCTTACTTTTTCCTCCCCCTTACAGTTTTCACCTTCCATTTTTCTTATAAACTTACCACTATCTATAGTAAATTTTGTTCCTATCACCATATCTACTTCTTTTATAGCGTAAAATTCTTTTAAATAAAATTCTGGAGATGCAGATATTAAATATACCTTATATCCTTGACTTTTTAAATCTTTCATCATTTTTATAGCATCTTTATATAATATATTCTCTAAAACATCTCTATAAAAACCTTTCACTAATATAGCTAAATCATTTTCATCTATACCATCTATAAATTTAAGGAAACTCTCCTTTACTCTCTTTTCATCATAAACCTTTATAGAATACATAACTCCACTATATAAAGCTCTTGGAAGAAATTTAATATTTCTTATATCTTTTTTAATAACATATTTATATAATTGCATTAAAGTTTCTTTTTTAGTTATAGTATAGTCTACATCAAATATTGCTAATTTATCCATTATCATTCCTCCTAAGCTAATTCATTATTAATTATATACTATAATTTGCTATAATTAAACAAATTAGTAACTGAATTGACTTAAATATAAAATAATATTAACTTTATTATTATTCTATAAAAAAAATATTACCACAGGATCACTGTAGTAATATTTATATTTTTTAATCTATCAAACTAATTTTTGCAAATATTTATCTAATCTATTTAATCCTTCTTCTATTATTTCCATAGATGTTGCATAAGATAATCTAATATAATTATCTAATCCAAAAGCAATTCCTGGTATTACTGCAACATTTTCTTCATTTAATAAACTTTTTGAAAAATCTAGAGATGAATTAATCATCTTATCATTAATTTTTTTACCAAAATACCTCTCTACACATACCATTATATAAAAAGCACCCTTAGGTCTTATAATTGATAACCCATCAATTTTATTAATTCTATCAATCATATAATTTCTTCTTTTTTCAAATTCTTTTATCATTATTTTTATGCTATCTTGTGGTCCATTTAAAGCTTCAATTGCAGTATACTGAGATATAGAGTTTACATTTGACGTAACATGACTTTGAACACTACTCATTAACTTAGCAATTTTCTTACTAGATGCAGAATATCCTACTCTCCACCCTGTCATTGCATATGCTTTTGATAATCCATTAATTACTATCGTTCTTTCATAAGAATCTTTTGATATAGCTGCTATGCTAATATGATTTGCATTATCGTATATCAGCTTTTCATATATTTCATCTGATATTATTATTAAATCATATTCCTTAGCTAATTCTGCAATTTCAGTTAATTCTTCCTTTGTATATATACTACCAGTTGGATTATTGGGACTATTTACTAATATTGCTTTTGTTCTATTTGTAATTGATTTTCTAAGCTCATCAACTGTATATTTGTAATCATTTTCCTTAGTAGTATTTATAAATAAAGGAATCCCACCAGCTAATTTCACAAGTTCTGGATAACTTACCCAATAAGGAGTTGGTATTATCACTTCATCCCCTTCATTCAATATAGCTAAAAAAGTATTTGCCAAACTTTGCTTAGCTCCTGTAGATACCACTATCTGATCTGCATCATAATTTAATTCATTATCTTTTTTTAATTTATTACAAATAGCTTTCCTTAAATCTAAAATACCACTTGTAGGCGTATATTTCGTCTTTCCATCTCTCATGGCTTTTATAGCAGCTTCTATTATATTTTCTGGAGTATTAAAATCTGGCTCTCCTGCCCCAAAGCTTACTACATCCACCCCTGATTCTTTTAACTCTTTTGCCTTTGCTGTAATTTCTAGTGTTATTGATGGATTAATTCCCATTGCTTTTTTAGATAAATCCATTTTGATACCCCCCAATTTACTTTTTAAAATTTATTAATTTTTTTAGTAAAGCTTCATTTATCCCATAGCTTCCTATTAAATTTTCATTATAACATTCTTTACCATGATAATCACTTCCACCAGTTATAAATAATTTATGTTTTTTACATAAATTATAAAAATTATTGGTTTGTTCTCTACTATGACTAGGGTGATATACTTCTACACCTCTTAAACCATAAAACTTAAAATCTTTAATTATATTTTCTATAGCTAATCCTTTATATATCTGACCTGGGTGAGCCAAAACTGCAACTCCTCCCGAGCTATTTATAACTTGTATAGCATCTTTATAATTAAGCTTAAAACCTTTAACATATGCAGGCTTTCCTTTAACTAAAAAGTTAGTAAAAGCAGCTTTATAACTATCAAAATATCCTTTTTTCACCATAGCATTAGCAACATGACTTCTTCCTATCACTGTAGAATCTAAATCAATAGCAAGCTCATCTAAAGTTAAATGGATATCATTCTTTCTTAATTTAAAAAGAATTTCTTCTATTCTTTCTATTCTAGCTTTATTTAATCTATTTACTGTTTCATTTAAATTTTTATTTTTTATATCAATAAAATATCCTAATATATGAATTTCTAAATCATCATATTCAGTGCTTAATTCTATTCCAGATATTATATTTATATCATCGGATTTATTTTCTACTATATATTGCGAAGCTATCGAATCATGATCTGTAATAGAAATACTTTTCACACCTAGACTTTTTGCTTTATCCACAATTTCTTCTGGTGTCATACTACCATCTGAATAACTTGAATGAATATGTAAATCTGCATAGTTCATTTTAACACCTTATTTCTTAAGTATATATTAAAAATATATCATTATTAATATAAAATGACAATTAAAAAGTAAACATAAATAAAAGAAGTGCCAAAATTGGCACTTCTTTTATTTATTACTCAGCTAAATCTTCACTATAGAACTTTGATACTCTATCAAATTCTTCTTCTTCTGGAATTATTAATTCTCCATCTTCATTTGATCTAAATAAGTAAACTGAATCTTCATTTGGATCTTGAGCTAAAATATACTCATTTTCTTCAAATTCGAAGGCATCTATAATTGGACATGATATAACATTTCCATTATCATCTTCTAAGTCTACAACAAAGTGTTCATGATGGTCTTCTCCACATCCGCATCCTTCATGATGTTCATGATCGTGATCGTGACCACATCCACATTCCATTTCTTCTTCGTGGCATCCACATTTCTTTTCGTTATCCATTAAAATAATCCTCCTTCAATAGATTATGATTCTATTTAATTCTACCCTTAATTAGTAAAAATTAAAAGAAAAATATTAATTTTTTTTATATTTTATATTATTAAAGAAAAAATGAGGAGCTTTATAGCCCCTCATCTATAAAAATTATTGTTGTTCTGCTAATCTCTTGTAGTTTGCTAATCTTTCCTTAGCATCCTTTTCTGTCTTTTCAAATAAAGCTTCAGCAGCTTCTGGGAATGCCTTAGCAAGTGATGCATATCTTACTTCACCCATTAAGAATTCTCTGAAATCAGCCTTTGGTTCCTTAGAATCTAATGAGAATGGATTCTTAGTTCCAATTAAGCTTGGATTATATCTATATAATCCCCAATATCCGCATTCAACAGCTTTTTTAGCTTCATCTTGGCTGTTAGCCATACCACTCTTAATACCATGGCTTATACATGGAGCATAAGCAATGATTAATGATGGACCATCATAAGCTTCAGCTTCTGCTATTGCTTTAAGAGTTTGGTTCTTGTCAGCTCCCATAGAAATTTGAGCTACATATACATATCCATATGTCATAGCCATCATTCCTAGGTCTTTCTTCTTAGTTCTCTTTCCTGATGCAGCAAACTTAGCTATTGCAGCAGTTGGAGTTGATTTAGAAGATTGTCCACCAGTATTTGAGTATATTTCTGTATCAAATACAAGAACATTTACGTCTTCTCCTGAAGCAAGAACATGGTCTAATCCACCGTATCCGATGTCATATGCCCATCCGTCTCCTCCGAATATCCATTGAGATCTCTTAACTAGGAATTCCTTATCTTTTAAGATTTCTCTTGCATAGTCAGCATCAACATTTGCTAAAGTAGCAAGAACTCTATCAGCTCTATCTCTAGTTCCTTCTCCACTGTTCATATGATCTAACCAGTCTTGAAGTACTGCTTTAACATCTTCTGAAGTTTCTATTTCTAGAGCCTTCTTCATGTTATCAGCTATTCTTTCTCTTATAGCCTTAACTCCTAAGAACATACCTAATCCAAATTCAGCATTATCTTCGAATAATGAGTTAGCCCAAGCTGGACCATGTCCTTCATTATTTACTGTGTATGGAGTTGCTGGAACTGATCCACCCCAAATTGATGAACATCCAGTAGCATTAGCTATCATCATTCTATCACCGAATAATTGAGTTACAAGCTTAGCATATGGAGTTTCTCCACAACCAGCACAAGCTCCTGAGAACTCAAATAATGGTTGTTCAAATTGGCTACCCTTAACTGTATTCTTGTTCATTGGGTTCTTCTTAGGTGCAACTTCTTTAACTGCATAATCCCAAGCTTCGATTTGATCTTCTTGAGTATCCATTGGTTTCATTATTAATGCCTTACCAGGTGCTGGACAAACTTGAGCACAGTTTCCACAGCCTGTACAATCTAATGGAGTAACTCCAATTGTATAGAATGTTGGCTCTTCTGTCTTTAATGCCTTTGCAGGAACAATCTTTAATGATTCTGGTGCATTTTCTTTTTCATTTTCATTTAATAAGAATGGTCTTATAACAGCATGTGGACATACATATGCACATTGGTTACATTGGATACATTTATCTTGTTGCCATTCTGGAACATTGATAGCTATACCTCTCTTTTCATATGCAGCAGTACCAGCCATGAATGTACCATCTTCCATTCCATCAAATGCTGAAACTGGAAGGTCAAATCCTTTTTGAGCATTGATTGGTTCAACTATATTCTTGATGAAAGCAGGAACGTCATTTCTTTCTTCCTTAACTTCTTCAACAGCATCTTTCCAATCTGCTGGAACTTCTATCTTAACTATAGATTCAACACCTTTATCTATAGCAGCATAGTTCATGTTAACAACTTTTTCACCTTTTTTACCGTATGACTTAACTACAGCGTCTTTTAAGTATTTAACAGCATCTTCAACTGGAATGATGTTAGCAATCTTAAAGAATGCAGCTTGCATTATCATGTTAATTCTTCCACCAAGACCAATTTCTTGTGCTATCTTAACAGCATTTAAAGTATATAAATCAATGTTGTTTTCTGCTATATATCTCTTCATTGATGCAGGTAATTTTTCATTAACTTCTTCTGGGCTCCAGATTGTGTTTAATAAGAATTTACCATTTTTCTTTAAGCCTTCTAATACGTCATATTTATAAACGTAAGCTTGGTTATGACATGCTACGAAATCAGCTTTGTCAACTAAATATGGTGATTTGATTTGTTTCTTACCAAATCTTAAGTGTGATACTGTTATACCACCAGATTTCTTTGAGTCATATGAGAAATATCCTTGAGCATACATGTCTGTATGGTCTCCAATGATTTTAATAGCACTCTTATTAGCACCAACTGTACCGTCTGATCCTAATCCCCAGAATTTACATGCTTTAGTTCCTTCTGGAGTAGCATCGATGTCACCAATTTCTTCTAATGAAGTATTAGTTACGTCATCAACAATACCAATTGTAAATCCATCTTTTGGATTTTCTGATGCTAAGTTAGCATATACAGCAGCTATATGTGATGGGTTTGGATCTTTTGAACCTAATCCATATCTACCTCCAACTATAACTGGAGCATTTTCTCTTCCATAGAATGCACTCTTAACGTCTAAGTATAATGGTTCTCCAATTGAACCTGGTTCTTTAGTTCTATCTAGAACAGCTATAGACTTAACTGTAGCTGGTATTACCTTTAATAATTTTTCTATAGAGAATGGTCTGTAAAGTCTTACCTTAACAACCCCAACTTTTTCTCCTTTTGCATTTAAGTAATCTACAGTTTCTTCAGCAACGTCAGTTGATGAACCCATTGTAACAATTATTCTGTCTGCATCTGGAGCTCCATAATAATCGAAGCAGTGATATTCTCTTCCTGTTAACTTAGTTATTTCAGCCATGTAGCTTTCTACAACTTCTGGAATATCTTCATAGAATCTATTTACTGATTCTCTAGTTTGGAAGTATATATCAGGGTTTTGTGCAGTACCTCTAGTTACTGGGTGATTTGGATTTAAAGCTCTTCTTCTAAAAGCATCTAAAGCATCATAATCAACTAATTTAGCTAATTCATCATATTCTAAAACTTCTATTTTTTGAATTTCGTGTGAAGTTCTGAATCCATCAAAGAAGTTCATAAATGGTATTCTAGTTTTGATAGAAGTTAAGTGAGCTACTGGAGCTAAATCCATAACTTCTTGAACTGATCCTTCTGCAAGCATTGCAAAACCAGTTTGTCTTGCAGCCATAACGTCTTGATGGTCTCCAAATATACTTAATGAAGAAGTTGCTAAAGCTCTTGCTGATACATGGAATACTGTTGGAAGCATTTCCCCTGCAATCTTGTACATATTTGGGATCATTAATAATAACCCTTGTGATGCAGTATATGTTGTTGTTAATGCACCAGCTTGTAAAGATCCGTGAACTGCACCAGCTGCTCCTGCTTCTGATTGCATTTCCATAACCTTAACAGGTTGTCCAAATATGTTCTTTCTTCCTTGTGCTACCCATTCATCAACGTGCTCAGCCATTGGTGATGATGGTGTAATTGGGAAGATAGCAGCTACTTCTGTGAACGCATATGATATATGAGCCGCAGCCGTATTACCATCCATAGTTTTCATTTTTCTCATCGTGTTTGACCTCTCTTCCTTATATATAAAATTTTATAAATACGCTAAATACAGAAATTTAACACTGTATTCAATTGAAATAAATTATTGGTAAGAAAAGATTCAACCGCTTAATTACGTCTCCGTACCTAACCCCTAAGGTACTTCCCTGAGTCTTTACCCCCTCAAAGAATTTATTTAGTTAATTTCTCACCAAGTTCTTTTGCTTTTAGCAATTCCTCTTCACTTGGTGATTCCTTAACGGCGATGTGTCCTACAACATTAAAGTCGTAATCATTCATACGTTGAACCCAGTCAACCATGAATTTTCCATCATCCCATCCATATGATCCAAATAATACAACTTTCTTTTGTTTGTTTGGTAACAATTTGAATTGATTGATAAATGGTTCCATTTCATGTTGTTCAATTCTATTATTATCCATTGATGGGCTTCCGAAAGCAATTGCATCAGCTTCTGTTACATCTTCAATTGTTGCATCATAAACATATTTTATATTTACATCTGCATTAGCACATTTAGCACCTTCTGCAATTGAATTTGCAAGAACTTCTACGTTTCCCCCGTTACTCCAATAGATAATAGAAATTTTTTTCATAATTACATCACCTCATCCTTTGACTAAATTAAGTCACTTTGTTGGATATATATTACCTATTTTTTTACTCACTATTTTATTATATAACACTATTTTTTTTTTGCAAGTTTTATACAAGCCATATTACTTCAATATATCCTTTTCAAATTAAAAAAATCCTATTTTACTTATTTAACTCCATACTTTGAATAATTACTTCTAAAATCGCATCTACACCATTCGTTATCCCACTTTTTTTCATATTTCTTACCAAAACACTGCTTTTTTCTTTCAACTCATTAATTTTTGTAAGTAGCATTCCTTTATTCTCCATCATTTCATCTTCATCAAGGACTACTGAATATCCTTCCTTCTCAAAAGATTTAGCGTTTAATATTTGGTCCCCTCTACTTATCTTTTTAGATAATGGAATTAAAAGAGTAGGTTTGTTTAATGCTAGTAATTCGAATATAACGTTGGCACCTGCTCTAGATATTATATAATTAGCTGATTTTAATAAATGTGGAAGTTCATCTTTAACATACTCATATTGCACATATCCCTTTAAATTACTTAGTTCTTTATCTAAGTTTCCTTTTCCGCATATATGAATAATATTAAAGCTTTCTAATAACTTTTTAATATTTTTTCTTACTTCCTCATTAATACTTTTAGCACCTAAGCTACCTCCAATAATAAGTAAAATTTCCTTATTATCATTAAACCCACATATCTGTTTTCCTTTAATTGCACTACCACTCAATATTTCCTTTCGTATTGGGGTTCCAGTTAAAACACCTTTTCCATCCTTTATATAATTTAGACTTTCTCTAAATGTAACACATAGCTTTGAACAAAATGGCGCTGATAGCTTATTAGCTAAGCCTGGAGTTAAATCTGATTCATGCGATACAACTGGAATTTTCTTCATAGAAGCTGCTATTACAACCGGAACAGCAACAAATCCCCCCTTAGAAAATATTATATCTGGTTTTTCTTTTCTAATTATTTTATTTGCTTCTATAACACCTTTCATAACTTTAAAAGGGTCTGTGAAATTTTTAATATCAAAATATCTTCTAAGCTTTCCTGATGATATTTCATAATAAGGTATATTAGCATCTTTTATTATTTCTTTTTCTATTCCATCTTTACTTCCTATGTATTTTATATCAAAACCTTCTTCTTTTAGCCTTGGCACTAATGCTAAATTAGGAGTAACATGACCTGCTGTTCCTCCTCCAGTCATTATTATTTTATATTTACTCATTTAAACACCCCACTAATTTAATTAACAATTAATAATTGATAATGGATAATTATAGGCTAAACTCCTCTGGAGTCTAACTTTTTTATAATTCAACTAAGCTGAATTGTTTCATAAATCATTAAATTCTAGTTGTTAATTTTTAATTATTTTTTACTTATTAAATAATATCATATTATTCAATACAATTTAAATGTTATTTAAGTTATTCTAAAAAAATTATCTCTTCCACTATTATGTCCAATTCCCTGAAGTTACATATAATATTTTTTTAAAAATATACACAAGCTATAATTACAAAAGAGAGAAGGAGGTGTAAGAATCATGGCAAGTAACAGAAGTTTAATACCAGAAGCTAAACAAGGATTAGCTAAATTCAAGAATGAAGTGGCTAACGAAATGGGAGTACCATTCTCTGATTACAATGGAGATTTATCTTCAAAACAATGCGGAAGCGTCGGAGGAGAAATGGTTAAAAGAATGGTAGAACAATATGAAAATGGAATAAAATAGTTTTCATGTGTTAAATCATTAAAAACCAATAAGCTTAAGGAGTTACCTTAAAGTGATTTATATCATATTAAGGTAACTCCTCGTCAGTTTATTCTTATATTTTTTATCATAAGTTGTATGTTTCTTTTACCATTAAACTCATTAATATTAGGATAATAAATCACATCTGATTTTATATTTATATAACTACTGTCACAAGCTCTAATAAATTCTTCTTCTCCATATTTATTTATTACTTCTTCTTTAAAAGTTTCAAATTTATCAAAACTCACTCCATCTATATATAAAAATCTTCCATTAGACTCAAATTTAAATCTTAACTTTAAGAAATTCTTTTCTTTTCCAAGTAGCCATAATCTTTCTATATTAACATTTTTAACAGCAAATAAAGGACTAGAATTACCTTTTCCAAATGGCCTTAAACTTTCAATAACATTTATTAACTCTTCATTTAAGTAATTTAATCCAAGCGGCGAATCTATCTTAACAGTAGGAATTATATCCTCATCTGATAGATTACATATAGTATTCAACTTATTTCGTAACGGAATTATATTTTCTTCTTTAATAGATAATCCTGCCGCCATTGGATGTCCACCGAACTTTTCTATAAGTTCACTACATTTACTAAGTTCTTCAAATATATTATAGCCTTCTATTGATCTTGCAGATCCTTTAGGCATTTCTTTACCTTTAGTTAAGACTATACAAGGCATGTTATATCTTTCTTTTACTCTACCTGCTACTATTCCCGCAATACTTTCGTGTATAGTATCCTCATATACAACTATTACCTTTTCTTCTTTCTTTTTTTCATTTTCTATTTTTTCAATTACTTTTTCAGAACTTTCTTTAGTTAATTCTTGTCTTATTGTATTCAATTCACTTAATTGATTCGCTAAAGCTTTAGCCTTATTAGTATCTTCTGTTATTAGTAATTCCACTGATAAATCTGCAGTTTCCAATCGTCCTGTAGCATTTATACATGGACCTATTACAAATCCTAAATGATATTCTTCAATTTTTTTATCGCCTAATCCAGTTGCTTTTCTTAATTCTTTTATTCCAAAGTTTTTCGTATCATTTAATAATTCTAATCCTTTTTTAACTATAATTCTATTTTCATCAACTAAATCCACAACATCACAAACTGTTGCAATAGCTGCAAACTGTATTAAATCTAAAAACTTTTCTTCGTCTATTTTAAATTCATCATATAAACACTTAGAGAATTTTAATGCCACACCAGCTCCACAAAGTTTTTTAAATGGATAGTTGCAGTCACTTCTCTTTGGATTTATTACAGCATCGGCACTAGGTATAGTTTCTTTTAGCTCACCTTTATCATTTTCTCTAATTGGTATGTCATGATGATCAGTAATTACTATTTCCATACCAAGGTCTTTAGCTA
Source organism: Clostridium sp. D46t1_190503_E9 (assembly GCF_015555225.1). Lineage (NCBI taxonomy): Bacteria > Bacillati > Bacillota > Clostridia > Eubacteriales > Clostridiaceae > Clostridium > Clostridium sp. D46t1_190503_E9. Next base: position 141,254 of record NZ_JADNKB010000005.1, on the reverse strand, counting down.
AATCTACTTGCTCAAATGCAGATATACCATTATCACAAGTTAAAATCACTTCATATCCTTCTTCTTTTAACTTTTTTATTCTTCCACTATGCATTCCATAGCCTTCATCTTCTCTATTTGGAATATAATAACTATAATTTGCTCCAACATTTTTTAATGCTTTGTAAAATATAGTAGTACTAATTACTCCATCGCAATCATAGTCTCCATAAATAATTATTTTTTTATTATTTAAAATAGCATTTTTTATAATGCTTATTCCCTTTTTCATATCAGCCATTAAATATCCATCATAGAAATCATTTATTGTTCCATTTAAAAATCTGTTAGCTGCCTCAAAAGTATCTATACCCCTATTTGCAAGAAGTCTCAATACTAATGGATTTTCATTTATAGAATTAGAGAGCCTTAAAAAGCTCTCTTTTTTATTTACTAATATCCAATTTTCCTTCATTTTTCCTCCTAAGACAAAACTATTTAAATAACATACCCTTCTTAATAGAATCTGCCTTATCTTCTGAAATATTTGATAATATTTCAAAAGCAAAAGGAATTGCTGCTGCTGGACCTTTGCCTGTTATCATTTTTCCATCTACAACTACTAAATCTTCCTTATAGTTACTATTACTTATTTGATCTTCAAAACCAGGATAACATGTCATATCTTTGCCTTCTGTTATTCCAGCTTTACCTAAAGCTATAGGTCCTGCACAAATTGCACAAATCCATTTATTTTTATCATTGAATTCTTTTACTAACTCTATAACTCTTTCACTATCTTTTAAATTTTTAGCTCCTGGCATACCTCCTGGTAAAACTAAAAAATCATAATCTTTTATTTCTTCATCCATTATATTTTTATCAGCTTTTACTATTATATTATGAGATGTTTTTACATCTTCACCTTCTAATGCGAAAGTATGACATTCTACTTCTGCTCTTCTTAAAATGTCAACAACAGTTAAAGCTTCTAAAGTTTCAAAGCCATTTGCTAATAAAATTGCTACTTTCATTCTACAATCTCCTCCATAATTATATAATTTCTTTTATTTCATCCTCTAGAGATATAATCATTATACTACTTCCTTTACCAGCTCTATTTTGAAGCTTTATATCTTCTAGTTCAACTTCCTTTTTTTCTTTATTTTTAGAAATTAAAGTTATTTTATCCGTAGAGGTTAATGCAATTTCACTTGTAATATCTCTACTTTGTGAGCCAATTAAAGCACCATAAATTACTTCATCATTTTCTTTTAAACTTATTCCCGTAACTCCTGAAGCAACTTTTCCCATTGTATTTACATTTTCAGAAGAGAATTTTATTCCCATGGCTTTTTTAGTTATAATAAGCATTTCAACTTGACACTCATCATATAATTCAACTGATATTAGCTCATCATTATCATACTTAAACTTATATGTTATTTGTGCTGAATAGTTACCATCAAATTCTGTTAAAACAGTCTTTTTAACCATTCCTCTTCTTGTAAAGAAGTAAATAAATTTGTTATCTTCAAAAGTTTTCAAAGAAAATACTTTTATTACTTTTTCATCTTTTTCTATATTATCTACAATCTTATCTAGTGGAATTTCTCCTTTATTTACTCCTGATAATAGGAATGATGGTATTTTAAATACTTTCCCCTTATTTGTAAACATTAGTATAGTACTTAAGGAATCCGTACTTACTTTTAAATTGTCATTTTTCTTAATACTATTAAATCCTTTTATAGTTCCTTTAGAAGTTATACCTATTGAAAAGCTGAAAAACTCCATAAACTCACTATATTCTACCTTTGTAATTTCATCTTTATTTGATAAATTAAACATTACGCTTGGAAGTATATTTCTAGGTAAATCTTCTATTTTAGGAATTTGCAAGCTAAATGATAGTCCTTCTTTTGTTTCAAAGCTTATAAATTCTTTAGCTTCATCTTCATTTAGTATTACTACATCTATAACTTCTTCAAAATCCTTAAGTTTTATAGCTTGTAATTTTGTATAGCTAGTTTGGAACTTATCTAATGAACTTTTCTTAATTCCACCTCTCGATGTTATAAATTGAACATACTTGCTTGGTATAAATGAAGTTACTGAAGTTACAAATACAATACTTTCTTCTTCAAGATTTAAAGTTTTTATTATATTGTCTACTCTTTCACCTTTTTCTTTCCATTTACCTTCTGGGACGTTTATACCCTTAGTTTGATACATATTTCCTTTATTAGTAAATAAAAGGATACTTTCTGTTGTGTTAGATTTAAATAAGAACTTTAATTCATCCCCTTCTCTATACTCAATGTCTTCTGCTTTCGCACTAAGTCTATTGAATGTTTTTAAAGGTATTCTTTTTATAAATCCATCCTTAGAAAGTGTAACCATAACATCTTCTACAACTATAAGCTCTTCTACATCTATTTTAGCTTCATTGTCATCCTTTATAATAGACGTCTTTCTAGGATTTCTATATTTATCAGCTACTTCGCTTAGCTCATTTTTTACTACTCTAAGAAGCTCTTTTTCATCTGATAATATCTTCTTAAGTTTCTTTATAGTCTTTTCCAACTCAGCATATTCTTTTTGGAATACTTTTATTTCAAGTCCGGTTAATCTATATAACATCAATTCTAAGATTGCTTCTGCTTGTATTTCTGTAAATCCAAATTTACTTATAAGATTTACTCCTGCATCTTTCTTAGATTTGGATTCTCTTATTGTTTTAATTATTTCATCTAGAACATCTATAGCCTTAATAAATCCTTCAACTATATGAAATCTTTTTTCAGCAATAGCTAATTCTTTTATAGTTCTTCTTGTAACTATCTCCTTTTGATGGTTAACATAATGCTTTATTATAGTTTTTATACCCATCGTTTGAGGCTTTCCATCTGCAAGGGCTACCATATTAAAACTTAAGTTACATTGAAGATCAGTTCTTTTAAATAAATATTTTAAAACTTTATCTGCTACATCTTCGTCAGCTGCTTTTCTTAATTCTATAACAGCTCTTACCCCGCTTCTATCTGACTCATCTCTTATATCAACTATAGACTCTAAAGCTTTAGCATGTCTTTTATCTCCAGTCATTTCAGATATAGTTTGAAGAAGTTTTGCTTTATTTCTTCTAAAAGGGAATTCAGTTATTACTATTCCAACTCTTCCATTTTCAAGTCTTTCTATGTTAGTTTTAGCTCTTAATGTTACCTTACCTTCTCCAGTTTCATAAGCTGCCAGAATAGAATTTTGTCCTATTAATATTCCACCAGTAGGTAAGTCTGGTCCCTTTATATAACTCATAAGTTCTTTAGTTGTTATCTCTGAATTATCTATATATGCCAATACTCCATCTGTAACTTCTCCTAAATTATGAGGAGGAATATTCGTCGCAAGTCCTACTGCAATTCCAAAAGTACCATTAACTAAAAGATTAGGATATCTACTTGGAAGAACTTTAGGTTCTATTTCACTATCTGAATAGTTTGGAACCATATCAACAGTGTCTTTATCTATATCTCTAAGCATCTCCATAGCAATTGGTGCAAGTCTTGCTTCTGTATATCTCATAGCTGCTGCCCCATCTCCATCCATAGAGCCCCAGTTACCATGACCATCTATAAGTGTTTCTCTAGTTGAAAAGTTTTGAGCCATTATAACCATAGCATCATAAACAGATGTATCTCCATGCGGATGATATTTACCTAAGATATCTCCAACTATTCTTGCAGACTTGTAATATGGTCTGTCTGGGAATGCTTTTAGCTGATACGCTCCATATAATATTCTTCTATGAACTGGTTTTAATCCGTCCCTAACATCAGGCAGTGCTCTATCCTTTGCAACTTCAATAGCATAGGGCAAATAGTTATCAGGCATTGCCTCTTCTAAAGGGACTCTAATTATATTATTATCCCTTGGTATATCATTAACTTTCTTCGCCATATTTTTTCTCCATCCTATAATTAAAATTCTCCATATTTATACATATAAGTTTTTCTTGGTTCAACTATATCACCCATAAGTAAAGAAACCATTTTTTCAGCTTTAGCAGCATCTTCAATAGTTACTTGAAGTAAAGTTCTTGTTTCTGGATTTAATGTAGTTTGCCATAACTGCTCTGGATTCATTTCACCAAGCCCTTTATATCTTTGTATAAGTGCACCTTTACCAATTTCTTTCTTTACATTTTCAAGTTCCTCATCACTATAAGCATATTTGTGAATTTCTTTTCCTTTAACATTTTTATATACTTTATATAGTGGTGGTTGTGCTAAATATAAATGACCATTTGCAATTAAAGGCCTCATATATCTGTATATGTATGTCATCCATAATGTTCTTATATGATATCCATCTACATCAGCATCACTCATTATTATTATTTTGTCATACTTTAAGTCTTCTTCTTTATAATTATCTAAAGTACCTGTTCCTAAGGCTGTATTAAATATCTTTAATTCTTCTGAAGCTAAAACATTTTCTAGTTTTTGCTTTTCTGTATTCATTATCTTACCTTTTGAAGGCATTATAGTTTGGAATCTTCTATCTCTTGCTTGTTTTGCAGAACCACCAGCTGAATCTCCCTCAACTACTATAAATTCATTTACTGTATTATCTTTTAAAGTACACACAGCTACTTTTCCTGCAAGCGGTGCAGCTCCTTTTCCTACCTTTTTCTTTTCAGCTTCATTTATTTTTTTTATTTTCTCTCTTCTTTGAGCTGCTTGAAGCGCATTATTTATAAGCATAGTTGCAACTTCTTTATTATCTTCTATCCATTCACTGAACTTAGTATATGCTAGATCATTCATCATAGTATATGCTTCAGTGCTACCTAATTTAGTCTTTGTTTGACCTTCGAACATCGGATTAGTTATTTTAATCCTTACTATGGCGGTCATACCTTCTCTTAAATCGTCACCTTCAAAATCCTTATCCTTCTCCTTAACAAGTCCAAGCTTCTTAGCACCTTCTTTAAAAGCTCTAGTCATTCCTGTTTTAAATCCTGTTTCATGCGTTCCGGCTTCTGTAGTAGGAATATTATTAACATAACTTGCTATATTTTCTGTCGATGAATCTGTAAATTGAATACAAAGTTCTCCAAACATTTGTATATTATTAACTACTCTTTCTCCTTCAAAATAAATAGGAACTTGATGAAGTGTAGTTTTACTTTCATTTAAATATTCTATAAAATCTAAAAGTCCTCTTTCAGAATAATATTCTTTTCTAAATTCTTCTTCTTTTCTTAAATCTATTAACTCTAGATGCATTCCTTTATTTTGAAATGCTAATTCCTGTAACCTTTCATCTATTACGTCAACTTTAAAATCAACACTTGAGAAAATTTCCTTGTCTGGCATAAAAGTGACTTTAGTTCCTGTATTCTTAGTTTTTCCAATTACCTCAAGCTTTGTTACAGGTGTACCAGGCATATCTCTCTTTAACTCTTTATCATAAGCATATTCAAATCTTTGCTTATATATATTCCCATTTTGATGTACTTCGACCTCTAACCATGATGATAAAGCATTTACTACAGCAGCTCCTACACCATGTAATCCTCCAGAAGTTTTATAGTTTTTATTATTAAACTTTCCCCCAGTATGTAGTTCTGTAAAAACCATCTCTACTCCTGATTTCTTTTTAGTTGGATGAATACCTGTTGGAATACCTCTTCCATTATCAATTACTGTAATACTTTTATCTCTATTTATAATAATTGTCGCTTTATCTCCATACCCATTAGATATTTCATCTATGGAATTGTCCAAAACTTCCCAAACGCAATGATGTAGTCCCTTTGTTCCTGTAGATCCTATGTACATCCCTGGTCTTATCCTAACTGGCTCTAGCTTTTCTAAGGAAGTTAAATCAGTAACATCATATCCTTTCATCAAATCTTCGCTCATACAAACCTCCAAAATCACTATTAATATGTCAAACCAAGATCTTTTAATTAGTTTAACCATCCATATTCAATATATATGTTTCAATTAACAATCTACACAATTACATCTAGAGTATATTAAACAATTAATATACTTATTAAGTAAAATAGCTAAGTTGAAATCATATATATTACTTATTTTTTATAAGTCAATAAAATATTTACTTTATTTATATACTGCTAATTACTTATATATTTTATTAAAATATTAAGCCCTTATGCAACTTATATAATCTTTTTAATTTTATCATAATTAACTTACAAATAAAAATATAAATCTTTATACCAAAAAAGTCAAACAAACGTTCGCAAAAAAAATAAGAACTAACTATATTTATAATTTTCTTTACATATGTAAAGAGCTGTTATAAAACCATATAATTAGTTTTATAACAGCTCTTTTAATTACTGAACATCACAAATTTCTATATTTCTAACATGCTTAGTTGGATTCCATTCCTTATTATTCTTTCTTATTATACCTTCTATTGTAATTGGTATCCATGTTAATGTATATAATGAATATAATAAGAATCTAAAGAATAAAACAAGCTTCTTTTTACCTAAGAATAATGCTGTCGCTAATAAGAATGCTAAATTATAAACTATATCTATTAATAAAACTGTTGCATAATTTTCCGCCTTTGTAGCAAATATAGGTAATATAAATACGCTTAAAGAATAGAATATAAGCATTACAAAAAGTCCAGGTGATATCTTTTTATCTAATCTCATAATTAAAGGAGTAATTAAAAATTGCATAATACCAATAACCTTAAAGAAAATATCTCCTGTTAAATAACTAATTAAAAAGATATTAAGTCCTTCTGGGCTCATGCCTTGAATAAAGCTCAATACTGCTGATATACCAATCATTAAAGTAAAGAAAGGTTGTATAACATATAAAGCACAATCTAAAACAAACCACTTTCTTTCTTTGATGCCTTTTTTAATAAGTTTAATAAAATATCTAGATGCTACATCTGTAAATCCTTGCATCCATCTTCTTCTTTGTACCCATGATTGTTTTAATGTTAATGGTTTTTCATCGTAAATTATTGCATCATGAGCCCAACCTACTTTTTCACCATTTAAAACTAATTTACAACTAAACTCTAAGTCTTCAGTTAAGCATGTAGCTCCCCAACCAAATTTCTTTAAAATATCTGTGTCTATAGCAAATCCTGTTCCACCAATTTGATTTGATAATCCAACATTTGCTCTTGCTAATTGATACATTCTATTTTGTGTCCAAAAAGCTATTGAGTAAGAAGTAGCAATCCATGAATCATTAGGGTTTTTGCTATCAATATAGCCTTGTACTACTTTATAACCTTCTAACATTTTTGAATTTATTTCTTTACACCAATTTTTTGACACTAAATTATCAGCATCAAATACTGCAACTGCATCATATTTCTTTTGCATTTTGAATATTTTATCAAACATCCATTCTAATGCATAGCCTTTACCCTTTTGTTCTTTGTTAAATCTTTCGTAAACATAGACTCCATATTTTCTTGCTATCTTTGCAGTGTTATCATCACAATTATCTGCAATAACAAAAACATCAAAAAGCTCTCTCGGGTAATCCTGATTCAGCATACTTTCTATTAACTTTCCAATAACAACTTCCTCATTATGAGCTGCAACGATCATTGCAAACTTTTTTGTAGGTGTATAATTTTTCTTTTCAACTTTTCTTCTTAATCCAAAAAAAGCTAATATAAAATAATACATCATTATTGCAAAGACACTGATCTGAAATACGCCTGTCACAGTTAAAATAACTTCTTCCATTACATCCACTCCTATAAATAAAGGAAATTTTCCTTGTATTACTATTTTTGAACATTATCTTTGACATCTTTATTAAATATATTCTAATAGAGGTAAAAAATCAAGTATAGAAATCTTAAAAATTCATTAATATTATATTAGCCTTATATATACTTCAGTTAATAATCAAAACTAGTAATGCAGTAAATAACTACCGCATTACTATATTAACGAAATTAAAACAATATAATATTTAATTGTTTTTATAACTTACTAAAATAATAACTCTGCCTATATTTCAATTATCTATAGTTTTATTAATAGCAAATCTTTATTTATATATTATTTTATCCTATATAAATAAAGATATAATTAATGTACTTATGTAATAATTCCCTAATTTTTTACCCTAAATAAATATATTGCTATGATTACCCTTTTATTAATACTTTTCCTTATAAAAATTTATACTACTAAAATATAAAAGCCACTTAGATATAAGTATTAACTTAAAACTAAGTGACTTCTTATTAATAATCTTAAAATAGGGGTTGCTATTTTTGAGATTAAACTATTCCTTGAGCTAACATAGCCTCTGCAACTTTCTCAAATCCAGCTATATTTGCTCCCATTAATATATTTCCAGGTTCTCCATACTTTTCTGCAGCAATTTTAGAGTTCTTATATATGTTTTTCATTATATCTTTAAGTTTCAAATCAACTTCTTCAAAACTCCAAGCTAACCTCATACTATTTTGAGACATTTCTAATGCAGAACATGCAACTCCACCTGCATTAGCAGCTTTTGCTGGGCCAAACATAACGCCTGCTTTTTGTAGCAACTCAATTGCATCTAAATCAGTTGGCATATTAGCACCTTCTGAAACAACCTTTACTCCATTTGAAATTAAAACTTTTGCTGATTCTTTATCTAATTCTCCTTGCGTTGCACAAGGAAGTGCTATATCGCAATTAATCTTCCATATTTCTCTAAATCCTTCTACATACTTAGCAGTTGGTACAGAATCTAAATACTCCTTGATTCTACCTCTTTTTACTTCTTTGATTTCTTTTACTACATCTAAATTTATTCCATTTTCATCATAAATGTAACCATTTGAATCACTTAAGGCTACAACCTTAGCACCTAATTCTGTTGCTTTTTCACAGGCATATATAGCAACGTTTCCTGACCCTGATATGACTACAGTCTTGTCTTTAAAACTTAAATTATTATCATTTAGCATTTCTTCTGTGAAATACACTAATCCATAACCTGTAGCTTCTTTTCTAGCTAAACTTCCACCATAAGTTAATCCTTTTCCAGTTAAAACACCTTGATCATTTGCATTTCTAATTTTCTTATAATAGCCATACATATATCCTATTTCTCTAGCTCCAACTCCAATATCTCCAGCTGGAACATCTGTATCAAGTCCTATATGCTTACATAATTCCGCCATAAAGCTTTGACAGAATCTCATTACTTCCCTATCTGATTTTCCTTTAGGATCAAAATCTGATCCACCTTTACCTCCACCTATAGGCAAGCCTGTTAAAGAATTTTTAAATATTTGTTCAAATCCTAAAAACTTTATTATACTATGATTTACAGATGGATGGAATCTTAATCCACCTTTATAAGGTCCAATTGCACTATTAAATTGTACTCTAAATCCTCTATTAATTTGAACCTTTCCTTCATCATCTATCCATGGCACTCTAAAGAAAATTTGCCTTTCAGGTTCTACAATTCTTTCTAATATCCCTTCTTCTATGTATTCAGGATGCTTATCAAATACTGGTACTAAAGAATTAAGTACTTCTTTTATTGCATCTAAAAATTCTTTTTCACCATTATTTCTTTTTTCTACCTCAGTAATAACTTTATTTACATAGTCTCTTCCTAACATTGGCCCCAACTCCTTTAAATTCCAATAATATATATAATACCTTATCAGAATATTTTTTACCATATCTTTCTTTAATATTCTATAAAATTACTAATTTAATAATTTTATATATATATTTATATAATTTCAGAAAATTGAAAACATTTAAAAATCATTATATAAATTTTATTATATTATAAATAAAAAGTAATTTATAAGGATAATAAAAAAATAAATTATTATAACCTATATTTAAAATTATAATAATTTATTTTTTAAATTTATTTTCTAATCTTTTCCACATCAGCTATTATATATTTTATTACTTTTATATCTTTACCCTTACTATACATATATATAGGAATAGATGTTATTATTCCAACAACAGTTCCACAGATTATATCCCACATAGTATCATATAGACTACCATTTTGTGCATGAAGTCCAAATAACGAGTCTGTTGTAAACTCCCATATTTCCCATGCTCCTGCTGCAGCTGTAGCAAATAATATAACGAATATAGCTGAAGTCAGAGGATTTATTTCTTTCCTTGCTTTCTCATTAGTTAAATATAAAAATAAAACATATCCAATTATAGCAATTATAGCACCAGATAATAAATGTAAGAATTTATCATAATTAGTTATTGAATAAAAATCCCAAACACTTGCTAAATACATTGACAAGAATATAAAACTTATATTTATATAATATATAATTCTAGATCCCTTAAGAAAGCTCTTTATATATAACAAATATGCTCCTACTATAGTTATAAATGTAAGTCCTATTCTAAAAAGTTTTTCTCCATCTCTTACCACAAAATCATATATAGCAGTCATTATTAATAATAAAGTAAAAATAACTGCTAGTATAAATTCATTATTATATTTTTTATTTTTCAATTGCATCACTCCTAGAATTTAATACCAATAATTATATAACAAATTTTCAAATTTATTTTTACTTTATAAATATTGTTCACTAAATATTAACTAATTAATCTTAAGATTTTTCTTTCTAAATAATATAAGCGAAATTAGTGCTCCAATAATTAATCCACCTAAATGTGCAAAATTATCTATATTCGGAATAGTTATACCTATAATAACATTCAACACTATAGTTTCTAATATGTTTTTCATATATTGCTTTCCAATTTTATCTTTTTCTTTTAATCCAAATATTAACATTGCCCCTAAAAGTCCAAATATTGCTCCTGACGCACCTACAGATATGCTATTAGGTTTAAATAAATAACTAAATATTGATCCACCTAAAGCTGATATAATGTAAATTACTATGTATCTCTTACTTCCATATACCGCTTCAACTTCTCTTCCTATGATATTAAGTGCACTCATATTAAAGAAAATATGAATTATTCCACCATGTAAAAAAGCAGATGTTAATAATCTATATATTTCTCCGCTATTGATTAAAACATTAACTTTGGCACCCATTTGAATTAAGGTATAGATATCTATATCAATTAAATTTCCTGATTTAATTACTTCAATTAAATATACTAAAATATTTAAAATAATAATTGTATATGTAACTTTGTATTCTTTAAAGCTTATCTTTCTTTTACTATCTATATTCACCATATAATCTATAATAGGAATAAATGCTTTAGAACCATTACTACAATATATTATTTTTCTTTCTTTTAAAGAAAATATTAATTTATTATAATTACTTTCTCCATAATTTATATATTCTCCAGAAGTTAGAATTATTAGGTTCAATATAAATGGCTTATTTAAGGATTTTGCTAAATATTCTCTTGCTTCATTAAAATCAACTTCTTCATCTGAATCCTTTACTACTATAACGCCAACTATTACTTCATCTAAATCTAATAAGCCTATCCATTTATTTTTTTCATGAAAATTACTATAATAATCTCTCATAAAGAATTTTAATTCCTTTGTTATTGAATTAAAAAATACTTTTTCAAACTTATCCAACTATATCCCCCTATCATTTAAATAATAATAAGCAATTAGTAAACTATTTACTAATTGCTTATTAAATATTATTAATTTAATTAATTTCTTTTTCTAGCATATCTAAAAGTTCGTTAAATCTTTCAATAGTTGCTTCTAAAGGTTTAGATGTAGTCATATCGACTCCAGCTTTCTTTAAAATTTCTATTGGATAGTTACTACCACCACTCTTTAAAAATTCAATATATTTAGGAACTGCATCTTCTTTTCCTTCCAATATTGATTTTGCAAAAGCTGATGCAGCAGCATATCCAGTTGCATATTGATAAACATAGAAATCAGAATAAAAATGTGGTATTCTTGCCCACTCAATATTAATTTCTTCATCAACTATCATATCTGGTCCAAAATATTTAACATTTAACTCATGCCATGCTTTATTATAATCTTCAGCTGTTAAAGGTATTCCTTTTTCTAAGCTTTCATGAGTATATAATTCAAACTCTGCAAACATAAGCTGTCTAAACACTGTTGTTCTTATTTGCTCTAATTCTTGATTTATTAAATATAACTTTTTCTTCTTATCAGTTTCTTTATTTATTAAATGATGTATTAGAAGTGCTTCATTAGTAGTTGATGCTACTTCTGCACAAAATAGCGTATATCCTGCGTAAATATATGGTTGCTCTTTTCTTGAATAATAAGAGTGAATAGAATGCCCCATTTCATGAGCTAAAGTAGATACATCATGTAACTCATAATTATAGTTTAATAAAACATATGGCATTGTTTTATATCCACCCCAAGAATAAGCTCCTCCTCTTTTACCTTTGTTTTGATATATATCTATCCAGCCTTCTTCAACTCCGCCTTTAAAGATATTTAAATATTCATCTCCTAGTGGTTTTAATCCTTCTAAAACCATATCTACAGCATTGTTAAATTCTATATGCTCTTTTGGTATTTCAATAACTGGAACATATAAATCATACATATGCATTTCATTCAATCCTAGTAGTTGTTTCTTTAATGCTACATATCTATGAAGAGATTTTAAATTTTCGTCTATAGTTTTCAAAGAATTCTTATAGACTTCTAGCGGTATATCATTTGGCTTTAATGAAGCTTCTAGTGCAGAGTTATATTTTCTAACTTTTGCACTAAAGTTAAAGTTCTTTATTGAACTTGTTAATGTAGTTGCAAAAGTGTTTTCTAAATCTTTATATGACTTAAATAAAGTTTTAAATGCTTCTTCTCTTACTTTTCTATCCTTACTTTTTATAAACCCTGAATAATTTCCTTCAGTTAATTCTACTTTTTCACCATCTTCATCAACTATTTTTCCAAATTTCATATCTGCATTTGTAAGCATATTGTGAATTGAATCTGGAGCATCTAAACAATCTGAAACTTGTGCTAATAATTCTTCCTGCTCTTTATTTAATATATGAGGTTTTTCTTTTAATATATCTTCAAACATAAATGAATACATCTTTAGCTTTTCATTGCTATTTATAATATTTCTTATAAAATTATCTTCTAAGGACAATATTTCTGGTACAAAATAAGCTGTATATGATGCAAATTCTGCCATATAAGAATCTACTTTATTCATCATAGCTTGATATTTAGGGTTAGATGTATCTTCATCACATTTTAAATGAGCATATACATATACGATTTCAGCCTTTATGCCTAAATCTACATATTTGTTTAAGTAAGCTAGAATGTTTTCTTCATTATTTAATTTTCCTTCAAAATCCTTAAGTGATGGTGCCTCTTTTTTTAAATCTTCAAAAGTTTTTTCCCACTCTTCATCAGTTGAAAATATTTTATTTACCTTCCACTTATATTTATCTTCAATTTCTTCTCTTTTTTTCAATACCTTTGATTCACTCATAATTTTTGCCTAAATTTTTAGGCCCTCCCTTCTAATTATATTCTTCTTCTTTTCCTACAATATCCTTAAAAGCATTTTCCATAGAGTCTTCAATTAATTCTACACATCTTGTTATTCTTTCCTTCATAACCTCATAATCATCTACATATTTAAATTTTATTAAAAATGTAGGATTATATTCATCTAACATATCCTCAATTTCAAACTCTTCTTTTATAAAGGCATCATAATTAAAAACATCGTATATTGCTGAGTATTCCCATTCTTCAACATCTTTATTTGTATCAAAATATAAATTTACAACATCATTAACAACAAAAAGTTTCTTCACATATAAAGCTCCCTCTGAAACTTGAAAACTTCCAAGCTCCTTAGTTATAAATCCCGTATCCTTATCCTTTTCCATTAATACTAAACTTGAAAAATCCATGTATATTCCTCCAACATCTTTACTTTAGTTTTAATAACTTACCTATATTATATGTTTTATTTATAATATAAATCAACAGAATTAAATAGTTAAGAGTTAATTGTTAAGAATGAATAGTTAAAGAGTTAATGTGTCTATAATATAAATAATCAAACAAATATATTAATATCTCTAAAGTAATTGTTGCAAACTATTTGCATTTTCATATATAATAAGTCTAGACTATTTAGGAGATGATTTTTTTAATGATTAATATAAAAGATTTATGTTTTTCATATTCCAATAAACCACCATATTTACTTAAAGATATAAATTTAAATATACCTGAAGGTATATATTTATCTATAGTTGGCGAAAATGGAAGTTGTAAAACAACACTAATAAAACTAATTTTAGGTTTATTAAAACCAACCTCTGGTACAATTGAAGTTCAATCTAATTCTATTGGATATGTTCCTCAAAGATTAGATTCTTTTAATTCTCAATTTCCTATTACAGTGAAAGAAGTTTTATCTTGTCATAAAAAAAGTTTAAAAAATAATAATATAAATATTTCTTCTATTCTTGAAACTGTTAATATGAAAGATTACAAAACTAGACTTTTGGGAATGCTATCAGGTGGACAACAGCAAAGGGTTCTTATTGCTAGAGCCTTAATGGGAAATCCAGATATAATTATTCTCGATGAACCTTCTACTGGCGTTGATGAATCAAATCAAATTGAAATATACAGTATTTTAAAGAAACTAAATCAAGTAGATAAAAAGACTATTATATCAATCGAACATAATATAGATATTGCTTTAAATAATTCAACTCATATACTTAAAGTAGATAATGGAAATATTACATTATTTACAGTTGATGAATATAAGAATTTTAGAAATAATAATTTTAAGTTAAATGATGCTATTTAAGTTTATGATTAAGAAAGGTAGATTATATGCTTCAATTAGATTTTATGCAAAACGCCTTTATGGCTGGCTTTATAATATCAATACTATGTCCTTTCATAGGACTTTTTTTAGTGCTTAGACGCTACTCCATGATTGGTGATACATTATCACATTCCTCTTTTGCTGGAGTTGCTATAGGATTAGTTATAGGGGTTAATCCACTTATAACAGCATTTTTATTTACAACTCTTTGCGCAATAATTATTGAATTATTAAGAGAATATTATAAAAAATATGCTGAACTTGTTATGTCACTAGTTTTAACCTTTAGCTTAGGTATAGCAATAATACTTATAAGTAGTGGAAAAGCTTCAGCTAAAGTTAATTCTTTTTTATTTGGTAGTATTCTTACTGTTTCTACGCAAGATATATTTATGATATTAATTGTAGGAATAGTTTGCTTGATAGCACTTATATTTTTATATAATAAACTTATTTATATTACCTTTGATGAAGAAGGTGCCAAAACAGCGGGAATAAAAGTAAAATTAATTAACTATATTTTCACTATATTAGTTGGTGCAACTATTTCTATGTCTATAAGAATAATGGGAATACTTGTGATTTCATCTATAATGGTTGTTCCTGTTGCAACTGCAATGCAATTAAAAAAAGGCTTTAAGACAACTTTATTATATTCAATATTCTTTGGAATGTTTGATATTATGGTAGGACTATTCTTATCATACTATGTAAATAGTGCTCCTGGAGGTACTATTGCACTTACTTCAGTATTTACTTTAATTATAGTAATAATACTAGATAAATTTTTAAATTTTAAATAATATTAAAAATTATAAATGGGATATTTTCTTATGAAAATATCCCATTTATAATTTAGAAGAGTGCGACATCCTTTTATATTTATTATATTACAAATCTTACTTGTTATTTTTGCATTGATCACAAATACCATTAAGCTCCAACTTATGTTCAGTTAAGCTAAATCCAACTTTAGCCTTTATGGCTTCTTCTATTTCTTCCATCGGACAAGGTATTTCAACACACTTATGGCAAACATCACACTTTAAAGTATGCTTATGACTTTCTTTTTTTAGTATATATATTGCAGGTCCATCTATATTTATTTTCTTAATTATATCTTTTTCTTCAAGTAACTCTAGTGTTCTATATATAGTGCTAAGATTTAAGTTTTCATTTTGCTTTTTACATTCACAATATATATTTTCTGCTGATAGCCCTTTATCTGAAGACTCTATTATATTTAAAATTGAAATTCTTCCTGCTGTTACTCTCATTCCATTTTCTTTTAAATAATTTTCCCAGCTCATTTTATTCTCCTAACGTTCTAATCTTTATATAATTATAACACTAATATTCCACATATTAAATATTAAAAAAATATCATTTTAATTCCCAGTATTAATAATATTACTCCACCTAATAAATCAGCATACTTACATATAAAATCAACTCGCCTAGCATATCTGCACATAAAAAAACCAATTGTACATATAAGTAATGTTATTAATCCTACCAAAATAGCATCAACAAATAATAATATTTCATTTACTTCATGAAATGCCGTAAATCCAACTACTAAAGCATCAATACTTACTGACATACCTAAAATCATATACATTGATTTTCTTATTAAAACCGACTCATCATTATCATTCTTTTTAAACGCTTCTAGTATCATTATAAATCCTATTAAGGCTATTATAACTCCACCTATTACGTTAGGTATAGCAACTATATATGTATCAAAAAACTTTCCCCCTATTCCGCCTAAAAATATAAATAAAAACTGAAAGAAAGCAAATGATACTATAAACCCTATTTTATTTCTTCTTTTTAATATAGGATTTATCCCTAAACTTATACTAAGTCCAAGTGCATCCATAGCCATAGCCACACCTATTAAAATTACTTCTTTTAATCCCATCTTCTAGAAACTCCTCCAAATTATATAATTCTATTCTATATATAATTATAAAGTATAGTATTTATGTATTATTTTTTTTAAATAAGTACTTTTAATAAGACAAATTTTATTGTATATTATTAAATAGAGTATATAATATTTGAAAAAGTATATCATATTTTGTAGTTTTATATAAAGGAGAGTAACTTAATGGCGAATTGTATAATTGCTCAATCTGGAGGTCCAACATCTGTTATTAATTCAAGTGTAGTAGGTTTATTGCAGGCAAATAAAGATTTAGGTTCATTTGATAAAGTATATGCCGGTCTAAATGGAATAGAAGGTATATTAAAAGGAAATATAATAGAATTATCTTCTTTTACTGATGATGAAATAAATACATTTAGGTATACACCATCTTCTGGCTTAGGTTCTTGTAGATATAAAATGAAGAGTTTAGAAGAATCAAGCGAAGAATATGACAAGCTTTTAGATATATTGAAAGTTAATGACATAAAAGCCTTCTTTTATGTAGGTGGTAATGATTCTATGGATACCATTGCTAAACTAGGCAAATATGCAAGAAAAACTGGAATAGATATAAAGTTTATTGGTATTCCCAAAACAATAGATAATGATTTAATGTATACTGATCATACTCCTGGTTTTGGAAGTGCCGCAAAATTTATTGCAACTACAGCCCTAGAAACATATTTAGATTCATCAGTTTACATAAATAACGGAATATTTATTTTAGAAACAATGGGTAGAGATACAGGTTGGCTAGCAGCTTCTTCTTGCGCAGCTAGAATAAATGGTGAGCCTGTTGCAGATTTTATATATTTACCTGAAGTTGCTTTTGATATAGAAAAATTTCTTTTAGATGTTAGAAAAAGATTTGAAGAAAAAAATAAAGTTTTCATAGTTGTTTCAGAAGGTATAAGAAATGCTGAAGGAAAGTTTATAACTGAAGTTGAAAAGCAAGCTCATGATAAATTTGGTCATGCACAATTAGGTGGTGTCGGTTCATACCTAAAAAACTTAATAATACATTCTGGTATAACATCTAGAGTTAAATCTCTAGAATTAGGAGTATTACAAAGATGTGCAATCCATTGTTCTTCAGATATTGATTTAAATGAAGCTTTTGAAGCTGGATACTCTGCATTAAAGTTTGCACTTGAAGGCAATAGTGGATATATGGTTGCTATAAAAAGAGAGTCAAACGCACCTTATTCTACTTCTCACTTCCTTGTAGAAGCAGATAAGATAGCTAATAATGTTAAATACTTTCCTAAGAATTTAATTAATGATGAAGGAAATCATATAAAAGAAGAAGCATTGGATTACTTCTTACCTCTTATTGCTGGAATTCCATCATTAGTTATAGATAATCATTTACCAAAATTTAAAACAATATCAAAATAATAAAAATGGCAATATCAAAATAAATTTTGATATTGGCCTATAAAGATGGAAGTTCTAATTCGAACTTCCTTTTTTTTTGCGCATATATAAATAATAGATCAAAATTTCTATTTAAGTTTAAATACATCTTTAAGCAAGTAGAATCAGTGGTTTAAAAGGGGCTCACGTTTCGTTAGCCCCTTTATAAAAATAATAAATTAACTTTTTAAGGAAATAAAGTTTACTTGAAATTGAATAAATTTTATATTAAATAAATTTCTGAGACTGCACCTTTTACTTATATACATATAATATTATTTTTATTTTATTAAAAACTAAACATAAAAGTTTGTGTATTTGCTTACCTTAACACCTTAGAGTATAATAAAATTGGAATTATTGAAATTTATAAGTTTAAATGTATTTGATATATAAGATAATCATAGGAGGATGAAATGATAGTTTTAAGCTGTAAAGATATATCGAAAAGTTACGGAATAAGAGATGTACTAAAAGATATTACTTTTTCAATCAATGAAGGTGATAAGGTTGGAATCATTGGCGGAAATGGAGAAGGAAAATCAACCTTGTTTAAAATAATATCTAAAGAATTATCACAGGATTCTGGTGAAATATTTATAGATAAAAATAGAACTATAGGATATTTAACTCAACACGTTGATTTAGATTTGAATAATACTATATATGATGAAATGAATTTAGTATTTAAAGAGCTTCTTAATATTGAAGAGAGATTACATTCATTAGAAATAAAAATGGCTGAACCTTATAACGAGGATAATGCAGCTTATCATGAAAAAATTATAAAAGATTACACTACTCTTCAAGATTTATATTCTCATAAAGGTGGGTACACATATAAGGGTGAAATATCTAGAGTATTGAAAGGTCTTGGTTTTCTAGAAGAAGACTTTGATAAAATTATAAACACTCTTAGTGGTGGACAAAAAACCAGAGTTTCACTTTGTAAACTACTATTAAAAAATCCAGACATAATTTTGCTTGATGAGCCAACTAACCATCTTGATCTAGAAGCTATTGAATGGCTAGAAGAATATCTAAAAAATTATAAAGGAACTGTTTTAGTAATATCACATGATAGATTTTTCTTAGATGCTGTTACAAACAATACCTTTGAAGTTATTAACGGTCATGTTAATTGTTATAATGTTCCTTATACTAAATTTATTGATCAAAGAAAGAAAAATTATGAAGCTCAACTTAAAGCTTATAATCTTCAGCAAGCTGAGATTAAAAGACAAGAAGCAATAATAGAAAAGTTTAGAAGCTTTAACAGAGAAAAAAGTATAAGAGCTGCTGAAAGTAGAGAAAAAGCCTTAGAAAAGATGGATAGAATAGATGCTCCTGATAAGGAAAAAGAAGCGTCTAAAATTCAATTCGAAACTTCTGTCAAAAGTGGGCATGATGTTCTTCATATTGAAAATCTAGCTAAAAGCTATGGAGATAATAAGCTCTTTTCAAATCTTAATTTAGATCTTAAAAGAGGCGAAAAAGTAGCATTAATTGGAGAAAATGGTCGTGGTAAAACAACTCTCTTTAAAATTATTTTAGATAACTTAAATCCTGATAGTGGTAAAGTTATACTTGGAACAAATGTAAATGTTGGATATTACGATCAAGAACAATCTAATTTAAACCTAGATAAGACTATTTTAGATGAAGTATGGGATGAATTCCCTAATTTAACCACATCTAAATTAAGAGGTGCATTAGCATCATTCTTATTTACTGGAGATGATGTATTTAAAATAATTAACACTCTTAGTGGTGGAGAAAAATGTAGGATTAATTTATTAAAGCTTATGTTATCAAGGTCTAATTTATTATTATTAGACGAGCCAACAAACCATCTTGATATAATGTCTAGAGAAGCTCTTGAAGACGCTCTATTAAGTTATGATGGTACATTAATGGTTATATCCCACGATAGATACTTTCTAAATAAAGTAATTAATAGAATCCTAGAGCTTAACGAAGATGGCATTAAAGAATTTTTAGGAAATTATAGTTACTATCAAGAAAAGAAAATTAATCCTAATAGATTTGAAGTTTTAGAAGAGTTATCAAATGGAAAAACTAAAACTCAATTGAAAGATGAAAAGAAGAAAAAAAGAGAAATTGAAAAAGAAGAAAAAGCTTTAAAATTGAAAATAAAGAAAATAGAGGATGATATATCAACAGGAGAAGAAAAATTGTTGTCTCTCCAAGAAGAACTTTGCCTTGAAGAAATTTATTCTAATCCTTCTGAAAGCGGAAGAGTTAATAAAGAAATAAGAGACTTAGAGGAAAAAATCTCTAACCTATATGAAGAATGGGAAAAGTTATCTAATTAAAGCACTTTTGCATAATTATTAATTTTAATAGGAGCTGTCTTATGACAGCTCCTATTTTTAGTAATATCTTGTAAGTTACTTATCTTTTTCCTGTTGATCCAAAGCCACCTTCCGCTCTTTCAGTTTCACTTAGCTCTTCTACTTCATCCACTTCAACATACCATACTGGTTTTACTACCATTTGTGCAATTTTCATACCTTTCTCAACTATAAAGGCTTCCTTCCCATGGTTTATTAATACTACACCTACTTCGCCTCTATACCCTTCATCTATAGTTCCTGGTGTATTTAAAACAGTAATTCCATGTTTTAATGCTAATCCACTTCTAGGTCTAACCTGTGCTTCAGTTTGAGGTGGTAACTCTATCTTTATTCCAGTTTTAATTAATGCTGTTTCTGATGGATTAATTAAAACCTCTTCTACTGAGTATAAATCTAACCCAGCATCACCTTTATGTGCATAATTAGGAATTATAGCTTCATTATGTATTTTTTGAACTTTTAATTTTAACTTATTCATTTGTATTCCTCCAACAAAATATTAATTCTATTGTAACAAGTAAATCTTATTTATGTCCATACTTATTCTAGGTAAATTAAAAAGAGATAAATTAAATCTTAAATTTATCTCTTTTTATAAGTGTATAAATATTTTTCCTCCATCCTATCTTCTGTAATAAGTAGATTTTATTTTATTTACTACACATATATTTGCAGATTTATTATCTTTATCTATAGTAACTTCATTCCATGTATAGTATGAAGGCTTTTCAAAAAATCTTCTATCTACTATTGCTATAACCCTATAACATCCATTTTCTAAATTATCGAATACTACTTTTCCATTTGCATCAGTAAATTTTGAATTATACAATTTAGGAGATATCCCATTTAATAAATATAAATTTATCCTTGCTCCCTTAAGCTCTACACCCTCTCTACTTGCAAGCCTTGATATGACTTCAATTCTACCCTTTTCCTCCACTTCATTATAATTATTATAATTATTTTGTAGATTATATTGAGAGCTATCTTGTGAGATACCTTGTAATTTATCTTCTATATTTGAATATAGTCTGTCATAAGGATTTTCATATTGTCCCTCACTACAAACTTGATCACTAAAATCACTTTCTATTATTTCTTCTTCTTGATTATTGCATATGTTGTCTCTATTAATAGTTCCTGTAGAGTTATCCTCTCTAACTTCCCCATCAACTTGAATAAATAAATTTAAATTTCCATTTTCATCTACAGTATATTGATCTTCATTATTATTATTATTTTCATCACTATGATATTGATCGTCGATAACTATTTTCATATATACCTCCAAAGCATAATATAGTTACATAATATGCTTCACCTATAATTTTGGTGATAAAATAATAAAAAAAAGTGTCAAAAGACACTTTTTATTTAAGAAGAAATCATTTTTACAGCTTCATCAAATTCAATAGGTTTGCTAAAATAATACCCTTGAATAACATCACAACTAATTTTCTTTAAAAAATCTAGCTGTTCTTTAGTTTCAACCCCCTCTGCAACTACTAAGAGGCTTAAGTAGTGTGAAAGTTCAATAATACTATTTATTATATACTCACTTTTTTCTTCAACAACTATTCCATCTATAAAACTTTTATCTATCTTTAATACATCTATAGGCAAAGTTCTTAAATAACTTAATGATGAATATCCTGTTCCAAAATCATCTAACGCCAACGAAACTCCTATATGTTTTAATTTTTCTAATGTGTTTATATTTTTTTCTGCTGATTTCATTATTATACTTTCTGTAATTTCAAATTCTATATATTCAGAATTCAAATCATAGAATTTTAATGATTCAGATATAAACGAAACTATATCTTCATCTCTAATTTGCACCTCTGATAAATTTATAGCCATTTTAAACTTTTTAGTAGTTATTAATGTTAATTCTTTGCACTTTTTAAAACTCTCATTTATTATGTATTTTCCTATAGGTATTATAAGCCCTGAACTTTCTGCTATTGGTATAAATTCACTTGGTGATACTGGTCCTAAGGACTTACTATTCCATCTTACAAGCGATTCAAACCCTATAACCTCTTCCGTATCTACTTTAATCTTAGGTTGATATAGCATTTTTATTTCGTTATTATCTACAGCAACTCTTAATCCCTTTTCTATATCAAATTCTCTATTTAGAATTTCTAATATTTTTATGTCAAAAAACTCATATCTATTTTTTCCATTAACTTTTGCAAGATACATAGCCATGTCTGCTCTTTTTAATAAAATAGGCATATCACCCCCATCTATGGGATATACGCTAACCCCTATGCTTAATGTACAAAAAATTTCTTTTTCATTTATTATTATTGGATTACTTAACTTTTTTATTATATTATCTAAAATGTATTTAATTTTATTCTTTTCTTGTATATTATATTGCACTAATATAAATTCATCTCCGCCATATCTAGCAAAAAGAGAATCTTTTATCTCCATATTATTAATAATTTTTGCAAACTCAATTAAAAGTAAATCTCCAGCATCATGCCCATATGTATCATTGACATATTTAAAGTTATCTAAATCTATAAAAATAAATGCGATTTTTTCATTAGGATAGTTCTTTATATGATTTGTAACCTCTCTTACAAAAAACCTTCTATTAGGAATCCCAGTAACTTCATCATTGAAACTTAAATAATTAATTTCAAGTTCCTTTTCCTTCCTATCCGTTATATCGGAAAGAGCTCCATGAATAAATAAATCCCCATTCTTTTCTAATGTCTTTTTTCCTTTACTTTGAAGCCATACAACTCTATTATCCTTACTTAATATTCTATACTCTATAGAATAAAATTCTTCTTTTTTTGAATTTAGAACCTTATCTATTTTCTTATTATATATATCAATATCATCTTCTAGTATAAACTTCTGCCAACTTTTATCTGAAATTAGTACGTCGCCTTCCCCTCTAATTTCTAAATACTCTCTAATACTATAATCAATTGATATAATGTTTTGATTAACATTCCACCAAAATGCAATGTCTTTAGAGCCCTCTACAGCTAATCTATTCTTATTTTCTATAACCTTATTCATATTTTCTACTCTTTTTCTTTCAGTTATATCTGTAATAAATCCAGACAAATAAAAAATATTATTTCTTATCTTTCCCTTTCCTTGTACTTTAAGTAATAGCTTTTCTCCCGAAAAATCTATTATAGATGATTCTAAAAAAAAGTTATCTAATATCCTATTATGTATAATGTTTTCAATGAAAATTTTTATATCTTCTCTTTCATCTTCAACAATAAATGAAAACCATTCTTCAAAGCTCTCTATGTCATTATTAGTTTTTAAAATCTCTTTCATCTTTTTAGACATATATAATTTATTATTTTCACTATTCCATTCCCAAATTGCACCTTCCAATGCATCTATAGCCATTCTATATCTTCTCTTATTTGATTCTGCTAATTTATATAGCTTTTTATATTTCCTATTTGTATAAATCAATCTAATCATTAACAATAAAATAATAAAGAACATGATAAATAATAATGAAGTCAAATTATCAAAATTACTTTTAACTATTAATATAATTAAACACAGAGTAGTAAATATGAAAATACTATTCTTTTTTCTTTTTTTCAAGATTATCACCAGTGCCCTTCCTTTAAAATTATATTCTAATAATTATATATTTTATCATATTCTTCCACATATTAACATAATTTTAACTTGATAAAATTAAAAAAAATAGACGTATGTAAATATGTCACATTCGTCTATTTTACTCTTTTATTATTTATTTAAATATCTTCGTTAATATTATGTTTAATGTAACACCTACAAGTGCTGACAAACTTAAACCTGATATACTTACTGTATCTGTTATATTTATCCCTATAGCCTTTGGCATAAATAATCCTGATAATCCAATAAATATAATTGTTATTATAACTATTATATTCTTTATATTAAATTTTACACCTTCATTCCTAACTGTATTTACTCCAACTAATGCTATCATTGAAAATAACATTATACTTATTCCGCCCATGACTGATGAAGGTATAGTTCTAATTACCGCTCCAAACTTATCTATAAAACTTAATATTATTGCAAAAACTGCTGTTAATCTCAATATAGATGGATCATAGTTTTTAGTTATTGCTAATACACCTGTGTTTTCTCCGTATGTAGTATTAGCAGGTCCACCTATAAGCGATGCTGTCATAGTGGCAAGACCATCTCCTAATAAAGTTCTATTTAGACCTGGGTCTTCAATAAAATTCTTTCCTACTATAGTACCATTAGTTGTTATATCTCCTATATGCTCCATAAAAACAGCAAGTATAACTGGAACTACTATCATTATCGCACCTGAATCAAACTTTGGCAAAGTAAATTTTGGTACTGCTATAAAACTTGCATTTTGAATTGCAGTTATGTCAACTTGTCCTAATACTAAACTTAATGTATAGCCGACTATTACAGCAATTATTATAGATAACTGTGATATAAACCCTTTAGTAAATCTTTTTATGCATAAAGCTAGTCCTAATGTTATTATTGCTATTATTAATTCTTTTCCTGAACCTGCTTTTCCAGCTATAAATGAATTTACTCCTGCCATATCTAAAGCTGTTGGTATAAGATTTACACCTATAACTACTATCATCGGGCCAACAACTTGTGCTGGCAAAATACTTCTTATCTTAGATACTCCTATTTTTTTTACTATAAATGAGACTAAAGCATAAATTAATCCTGCTACAAACATCCCACCTTGAGCATATCTTAAATCACCATATTGAGTTGCAACTGCACCAATTACCGGAATAAATGCAAATGAAGATCCTAAAAACACAGGAACTTTACCTTTAGTACATAAATGAAATATAATAGTTCCTATTCCAGCTGAAAATAAAGCAACTGATGGATCAAGTCCTGTTATTATAGGGACTAAGACCGTTGCTCCAAACATTGCTATTAAATGTTGAAGGCCTAAAACGCTTTTTAGTAAGCCTCTCTTCACATTACTTAAACTATTTGTTTCTTTCGTCTCTACATATTGTGCCATTTAATGACCTCCCTATTTTTATTAATAAGGAGAAATTCCTATTTCTCCTTTTCTAGCCTCTCTGGACTAATTTAAAAAGGTATTTTTAAATAAAAAAACTTCTCTATAAATATCCAGAGAAGTTATAATAATCCTACAATAATTTTACTTCTTTTGAGCCTCTCTGGACTAATTTAAAGAATGAATTTTCTTTTTTCAAAATTATATCATCTACTTACTATTATTTCAATATAAATTTTAATTTCCATATAATAAATATTGTATTCTTTGAATTTTTAGGAATACTAGTACTAGCATAATAAGTTTTAGGAGGATATTAATATGAAATTTAAAAATTTTAGAAAGAAGTTATCTACAATTTCTATGGCTATTATATTATCTTTCTCATTTATAACTAATACTCATGCCATAGAAATCACAGAAGATTCATCTAACGAGAGTAGGCAGGAAAAAGTAGTATATCTTACTTTTGATGATGGTCCTGGAGGGAAAATTACACTTCAAGTTTTAGATACATTAAAAGCAGAAAATGTTCCAGCCACTTTTTTTGTTATAGGATGCCAAATTAAAGGACAAGAAAATACTATTTTAAGAATGAAAAATGAAGGTCATAGTATTGGACTTCATAGTTTTTCCCACAATAGAAATAAATTATATTGTGAAAATGAAGGTTTTTTGAAAGAAATGAAACAAGATCAAGAAACATTATATGAGGTTACAGGAGAAAAATATAATATTTTAAGATTTCCATTTGGATGTAATAATCAATCTTACAAGTTAACACAAAAATTAGTAGATACACTACATGAAAATAATTTTAAAATATATGACTGGAATACCGATAGCGGCGATGGTGCAAATCCTAACTCATCTCCTGAATGCATAATAAAGAAAGCATGTAAAAGTCAAGATAAGGATACTGTTGTAATTTTAATGCACTGTACATATATAAATAAAAATTCCGCTAAAGCTTTACCTTCTATAATTAAATATTATAAAGATAATGGATATACTTTTAAAGCTATCGATGAAAATACTCCAGAGTTATACAAAGTAACAAAGAAATAATTTTTGGGAGCTGTCTAAGCACAGCTCCTATTAAAAGTTTTAAATTAACAATTTAACTTATTTACTTATTAGTACACCTGTGGCTTTTAATGCTATTCCAATAGCCTTATATAATATCATGCCTAAGAATACATTCATTATTGCAGCAGGTATAACAACAATACTAATTAGACTAACAAAAGATCCTGGTAAACCTACTAATAAACTTGCAGATCCTAAAAATACTAGTCCACTTACTATAGTCCCAAAACTTAAAGCTATTAGCATTTTTATATTATTGCTTAGTCTATTTCCTATTAATTTAAATATAAAATACATTACGTTTGCTGTCACAACTTTATCTATAATATTTGGTAGTTGTCCACCTGGGAATTTTGTAGTAAGAGCAGTTAATACTCCCATTATAATACCTGATATTAAAGAAGTCTTATAATCATTATTTATTATTATGATTATAAATAACATTGCTAACGCAAAATCTGGTTGCATAGGTAACCCTAAAGCTGGTGTTATTTGATGTAATAAAGCTCCAATAGCTATTAATATTGCATTTAGTATCATTTTTTTTACATTCATATTTCTATTCATATTCAAAATCTCCTTTTTAAAATAAATTTATATCAAAATAGTTTGTCCTCTCTACTTCATAACATAATTACCAGCTCCTTTAATCATTACTTTATTAATTTAAAATAAAAAACGCCCTATACAAAAATGTATAGGACGATATTATCCGCGTTGCCACCTAAATTGCTTTAAAAGCCTCTCTCATCAGGTACTAATATACCCTATTCCCTATATCGTGGGACCTACGGATCAACTACTTTAATAAAATTTCGTATCACTCCTCCGAGGCCCATTCACTATTTGTTATAGTACCGAAATCACACCATCTTCGGCTCTCTGAAACCTTACATAATAGCTACTCTTCCTCATCAAAGGATTAGTTAATTATTAATTTAATAATATACTATGCTATCTATTCATAATTGTCAACAATTTCAAGGAATTTTTTTCTATTCGGAACTATTACCATAAAAATAAATAATCCCAATAATAATAATCCCTTGATTATACTTGTACAACTTATACTCCACCAAACTCCGTTTATTCCAAGTGAAGGTATACTGCTTAATAATATTGCAAGAGGTATTCTAAGACCAGTAAACAATATACTAACCCAAGATGGCGTAACTGTATTTCCAAGACCTGAAAATGCTCCTGCTGTTGTAATTTCTATGCACATAAATAATTGGGAATATCCTAAGATTTTAAGATATATAGCACCTTGTGAAATTGCTTCAGCTTCAGGTATGAATACTGAAAAAACGCTTCCTCCTGCAAATACTAACAGTATAGTAGAAAAAATTCCTACCAAAGTTGCCATAACCATTGTTGCTTTATATCCCTTTAATATCCTGTCCCATCTATTTGCTCCATAATTTTGTCCTACAAAGGCTGTTAATGCTGCTGCAAAACCTTCTGCTGTCATCCATGATATTGCTTCTATTTGTGATCCAACCTTTTGAACTGCAATTGCTACTGGCCCCCATGATGCAATTACTCTTCCAATTATCATAGCAAAAACTGAAAACAAGCAATTTTGAAGTGCCGTTGGAATCCCAAATTTACATATTCTATACATATAACTTTTATCCAAATACTTCTTATTTTTCAAACTTAAGCTATATCCATTTTTTATAAATGATATTATAAATATAATAGTAACAATAGCTTGTGCACTAATAGTTGCTAGGGCTGCTCCAATCACTCCAAGCTTTGGGAATCCCCAAAGTCCAAATATCAATATTGGGTCAAATATTATATTAAAAGCTAGTCCAATAGCATTTATCAAAAAAGGAATTTTGCTACTACCAGCAGCATTAAAGATACCTGTAAATAATGGATTTAAAAAGCTAAATATCATTCCAAATGACACTACAATTAAGTAGTCTATAGACATTTTTATTATGCTTTCATCTCCTAAATTAAAGAATCCTATTAGTTGATTTTTAAAAACTATTAAAATAATCGTATATAATATTGCCATTACTATATTAATAAATAAACTATTATATATAAATTTATTTCTTTCCTTAACATCTTTCTTTCCTATTGCTTGAGCAACACCTATTTCTGCTCCAATTTTGGATATAAATACAAGTGCGCTTCCAAACCAAGTGAAGAAACCTGCTGTTCCTACTGCTGCTACTGACTCGCTACCTATTCTGCCTACCCACATCATATCTATCATATTGTAAGCCATTTGTATGAAAGATGTGCCTAAAATCGGTACAGACAATTTTAGTAGTACATTAAATATATTTCCTGACACTAAATCTACTGATTTTTTCATATGTACCTCCTTATTTATGATATTATTTATCTTCAAATTATATATTTAGTAGTATCTTTTTTCAATATACTTATATTTATTTATTCACTTTTTTTGAATATTAAATATTCTTAATAAAACTTAAAGGATTACCTAGGTAATCCTTTATTTACTTAGCATATTTATTATATTTTCAAAATGCTCAGGTTTACTATAATAAAAACCTTGTACTGTATCACATTCTATACTTCTTAAATAATCTACTTGCTCTTTTTCTTCTACACCTTCAGCAACAACTGTCATGCCAAGTTTATGTGACAATTGAATAATATTTTCTACTATGTACCTACTTTTGTCATTTTCAGACATATCAATAACAAAACTTCTATCAATTTTTAAAACATCTATTGGCAACTTAGTTAAATGATTCAAGGAAGAATATCCAGTTCCAAAATCATCTAAAGCAATGGAAGCACCTAATTCTTTTATTTGTAATAAACACTCTATGTTCTTATCTACTGATTTCATTATCATACTTTCAGTTATTTCTACTTCTATGTACTTAGGAGGGACATTAAACTCATCTATCAAAGAATTAAAGTATTCTAATAAATCACCATCTCGTAATTGTATTTCAGATAAATTAACTGCTATTTTAAAGTTATCATAGCCTTCTAATAATAGATATTTTACCTTTGCAAAAACTTCTCTTAATACAAATTTTCCTATTGGTATTATAAGCCGTGTATTTTCAGCTACAGGAATAAACTCTCCAGGACTAACAAAGCCTATTTCATCACTTTTCCATCTAAGTAATGCTTCAAATCCATTTACTTCATCATCTGTAAGCCTCACTTTAGGCTGAAACACAACAAACATCTCATTATTATCTAATGCAGTTCTAAGACCTCTTTGAATTGAGTAAATTCTATTTATCTCTCTTGATATGTTATTATTAAACATTTGCCATTGATTTTTACCATTGCTTTTAGCTATATACATTGCAGCATCAGCATTTTTAAGCAGCACTTCAAAATTTTCACCATCATCAGGGAAAACTGATACTCCTATACTTGTTGAAGAATAAATTTTATGACCATTTATGTCATATGGATTTTTTAATATTTCCATAATTTTTCTTACCGTAGCATTTATTTCATTTAAGTAACTTATAGATGAAATAAATATTAAGAATTCATCTCCACCAAATCTACATAACAATTGATCATCATTAAATATTTTCTTTAAGTCTTCTGAAAAATTCTCCAAAAATATATCTCCGCATTTATGCCCATAAGAGTCATTTATAAACTTAAAATTATCTATATCTATAATTATTAATGCTCCTCTAGATTCTGAAATAATGTGCTTCTCAAGTTCTTTCTCTATAATATTTTTGAATTGCTTTCTATTATTTAATCCAGTTAATTCATCATAATAACTAATATACTCTAACTTTAAATGTGCCTCTTTTTCTCTTGTTATATTATGAACATATCCTTCAAACCCTAAAAATTCGCCTTTATTACTATTTCTTGACTGGCCTTTAACACTAATCCATATATCTTCCCCTAAAATATTAGTCATCCTAACTTCAATTTCTTCTAAATTATTTTTTATACCATCAATTAATATATCAAAATAATCTTGGCGAAAGTAGCTTCTACACTCATCAAAAGTTATTATACTAAAATCATCTTTGTATCCTGTAATTTCTTTATTGTTCCCATAAAGCATTATTAAATCTTCTTCTTTATTTACAGAAATAAATAGTCCTTTAATAGACCTAATAAAAGATTCTTTTGAATTTAATAAAAACTCTTTTTGTCTATCTTTAAGATTATTCGAAGTCTTATCGTTAAGGGAACCAACATCCATGTTATAACTATTTTCCCTAATCATATATTTAAATCCTTCTCAAAGTATATTTTTATATTTATTATATAATTTAAAACTTATTTATTTTCTTCTACTTTCGCTTCATCTTTTGATTTTTCTTTATTATCATTTATTAATGTTGCAACTAAAGCAGCTCCAGCAGCTACAACTACCGCTAACTTACCCAAGCTTTTCATTTTCATAAATTGTTCCTCCTACCCATTATTTAAATTGATTTTGATCTCTTTCATATTTATATCCTATTGAACTTAATTTGTTTTTTAATTCTTCTTCTGTTACCCCTATGTCTTCACATAATGATGATAAATTAGAGTAGAAATCTCTTAATTTCATATTTATCATACTTAATAGAATATTAGGATCCATAGATAAAATGCTTTCTCTATCCATGCTATTTCTCCTTTTTATATATACAATTTCTATATATTTGGAATCTTAAATAAAATATACCATATATCTTTTAATAAAAAAAGTACATTATACATCTTTTTGTATATTTATTAAGATAAATATAGAATAATAATTTACTTTTTTATTATCGTAATTAATTATATTATTTTTATATGTTTCAACTATTTTTTTATAAAAGCTAAGGAGCTGTTGCCCGATTAAAAATGCAGAATTTATAATGTAGAATGAGGGTAAAAACTACTGAAAGTATTTTTAAAATAATATAAATTTAAATATTTCAGTACGAAATATCACCGAAATTTTAAATTTTACATTCTACATCTTAAATTAAATAGCATTCTGCAACAGCTCCTTATACAAGCTTTATTTAATTAATTATTTAACTTCTGGTACTTTAGAAGCTTCACTTTTCTTTGGAGATTTATATCCATTCTTCTCCCAACTTGCTTCTTGATGTTTCTTAGCCATTAGCTTTCACCTCCATTATATTATTAGTATTCATTATCTATTTTTTAATTATTCTATATTCAATTTAATAAATTATTATTTCATAAAAAAATAAAGATATTATGTAGACAATCTTTCTTACATAATATCTTTATTATAAAACTTTAATTATTCTTCATCGTAAACTTCTAAATACTTTGTCTTTATACCATCTTTTTCCCAACCAAGTATAGAGTCTAAATTAACATTTTCAGCTGCCTTAAATATTGATTTTTCAACGCCATCAAAATTTTTCTTAAGCTCTTTTATTAATTCTTTTATCTCATATCTCTTATTTCCTATTTTCTCAGCTGCAACCATACATGCACAATTTAATGGCCAAATTCCTGCATTATTAGTAAATCTCTTTATATACTCTTCTTCTACATAATAAAGCGGTCTTATAAGCTCCATATCTTCAAAATTAGCTGCCTTAAATTTAGGAAGCATAGTTTTAAAATTACCTGCATAAAGCACATTTAATAATGTAGTTTCTATAACATCATTGTAATGATGTCCTAGTGCTAACTTGTTACATCCAAGTTCTCTTGCTTTACTATAAAGAGATCCTCTTCTCATTCTTGCACAAAGATAACATGGATAATCTCTTGCCATCTTATCTATAACTTCGAAAACTTTTCCCTCATATATATGTACTGGTATTCCAAGATGGTTACAATTCTCTATAAGTAATTCTTTTATTTGTGGATGATATCCTGGATCCATTGCTATAAATTCTAATTCAAAGTTCATTTGTCCATGTTTTTTAAGCTCTTGGAAACACTTAGCCATAAGTAGCGAATCTTTACCACCAGAAATAGCTACTGCAATCTTATCTCCCTCTTCTACAAGATTATAATCTTTGACAGCTCTTACAAACTTAGTCCAAATATGTTTTCTATATTTTTTAACAAGGCTACGCTCTATTTCTTCTAAAGGCTTTTTTTCTTCAGTAGGAATTAGTCTCTCGCAGCCTTTACCTGCTATACTACTCATTTTATCACCTCATTTAATAATCCTTTTCAATTATATCACTTTTTAAACTTATTGTCTTTACATAAATATGGAGTTAGCACAATTAAAAATGTAGAATGTACAATTAAAACTAAAGAAATTTTAAATTTCACATTCTACATTTCAATTATTAGAAAACTTTCCAACACCTATATATAATATTTTACTTTAATTAACTTATCAGTTCATTTATTTCTATATATGGATTCTTATATCTATTTTTCTTTACTGTACTTTTTCCTATATTTATAGCTTTTTTAGGGCATAAATTTATACATGCCATACAGTCTGTACAATTACCTTTCCAAGTTGGAATACTATTTTTCATTATAATATTATCTGCAGGACATGCCTTCTTACAAATTTCACATCCAATACAGTCACTATTAACATTAAAATTTTTATCCTTACTTTTATACACATTTTTCCACATTGAATAAAGGATCTTATTTAATCCAAATTTATAATTGCATTTTTTAATTTTTCTTTCTTTAATTTCATTAATAAAATCTTCTAAAATTTTTTCATTTTTCTCAATTGCTTCAATAGCTCTTTTTTCACTTGGATTTCTACCTGCTCTTATATAGTTAGAAATATATTTTATACATACAAAATTTGATAAAGTATTCGTATCTTTAATTATTTCATTTATATGGGCAAAGCTACTTTTTGCTTCTCCTCCACCAGATACCCCTACTGCAAAAACATAGGAATTTTTCTTTAATTTTAATTTACTTAATAATTCTAAAGTTATTATAGGTAAAGAACCAGAATGTATTGGATATATAAACCCAACTGTATCATCATCACAAATAAAATCATTATCTCTTAATGCTTTCGTCATAGATATTAATTCTACATTTTCATCTAATGCTTCTTTTATTTTCTTTGAGACATATAAACTATTCCCAGTTGAAGAAAAATAATAAATTTTCATAAATAATCCCCTATCCTACTTTGTATAATCTATAAATAATTATAGAACTAATTGAGTAAATTTCTATTTTTCACTTTTAATAACTTGAGGATAATTAAAAACATTATATGGATCATATTGTTTTTTAATCTCTTTTAATCTTTTAATATTTTCTCCATAATATTCTTTTTCGTAATTATCTAATTCATCTAAAGGAAAATTAACAAAAGATCCTTCTGTTAGCCTTTCTATTGCTCTAAAATTACTCTTAACCCATTCCTTATTTATATCTGCATATTCATCTTTTTCCCAAACGGATTGAATTCCCATTATAAACTTAGCATCCCTATAATAATATGCTGTATCTAATTTATTTACATCAGCAATTGCTCCTCCAGCTCCATAAAATGATATTGCAGTATAATATGATCCTTCTGTTGGATTATCTATTATTTCTATAAGTTTTTTTATTTCGTTATTATTATAGTCTCTATATACAAACCTTCCTGTTGACTTATACTTTTCATAATCAGGATGACTATCTTGAATCCATCTATTACATTCTAATATGCTCATATCCTCTACTTTAAGCTCAATTGAAGTTGTTATATCTTCTAAAGGTTTAAGTATTTCTCTTGCTTCATTGGAACTTCCATAAAATAATCCTGTAAGTTTAACTCCTCTTCCTCTTTCAACTGAATTATATATTGCAGTTTTTAAATTCATTCTTCTATCTAAATTTTTATATAATTCTTGAAGAATCTCAATAACTTTAATATTATCTTCATTAGTAATATTAGGATAATTTATATTGATTAACGTGCCCATTTTAATTTTTTCTTTTAACTTTATAGTCATTGAAGTTATAATCCCAAAATTACATCCTCCACTACCTTTACAAGCCCAGAATAAATCACTATTTGATTGTTCATTAAGTATTAATTTTTTTCCTTCATAATTTATCATTTCAACTTCAAGTAAACTATCACATGCTAACCCTAGAAATCTGCTTGAATATCCCCAGCCACCACCAAGTACTAGACCTGCTACACCTACAGTTGGACATCCCCCTCCTGGAAATGCATAATTCCTACTTCCTAGCGATTCATATATTTCTCTATTTCTTACTCCACCTCCTATTTTTACAAAACCATTATTTTCATCTATATTAATTTCATCCATTTTACTTATATCTATAACAGCTACATCATTACCAGTTGAATATCCTTCATAACTATGTGCTCCAGATCTTACTCTTATTTCTATAGAATTCTTTCTAGCCCATAGTATTGCATTAATAACATCTTCATCATTATGGCAATATATAATTACTAATGGATATTTTTCAATAGCTCTATTCCAAGCTAATCTACTTTCTTCATATTCAAAACTTTCTTTGGTAATTATCTTGCCAGTTAATCCTGAATAATCAACATTTCTCATTTAATCACCTTCTGTATATTATTTTTATAACTTTTGTAAATTATTTTATATATAAGATGATAACATATCATTCCTTAAAATCAATAAAAAGAGTCATAATAAAATTCATTCATAATTATGATTTTTTCAATAATATAAATTATCAAAAAAAATTTTAATATTTTTTCAAAGCTTTACTCTTCTTAGGCACATTACGAATTAATATAATTCTCATTTTGGTCTTAATTTTACTTGAACACACTTCTAAAATATTCAACATTATTTATTAAATATCTTTATTTTTCATCTAATATATCTACAAATATTTAACTATTTTTAAATCCTTTTTATTTTTTATTTATTTTTTATCACATTTCTACTTTTTTCTACATAGTTTATAAATATAGATGATAAATGAAAGGATGTTAATTTATGTACTATCGTAAAGATGATGATTGTGAAAAATGTAATGATTGTGTAAAAGACCCTAGCAAGATTTATTGTGATATATCTTGTCCAGATACAAGTAAAAACTGTCGTGAATCATATAAGGTTTTTAATCCTCCTGTATATGCTAAGGCATTTATTGCACTTCAACCATATGAAAATTTATTTAATATAGAGGATGCATTTGCTGCTGGAACAATATTTAAAGACTTATATAGTCCTTATTGTGATGTTCAATATATTAAAGGAGGACATAGATAATGAGACGTGAAGACTACCTAGAAAAAATACAAAAATTACAATTTTTTGTTGTGGATTTAAATTTATATTTAGATAACTTTCCTGATTGTGAAAAAGCAAAACATGATTATGAAGTAATATCTTGTGAACTAAAAAAGACAATTTGGGAATATGAAAAACAATATGGTCCATTAACCAACTTTGGTTCTTCTTACTTCCAAAATCCTGAAGCTTGGGTTAATAGTCCATGGCCTTGGGAAAACATGAAAGGAGGAAAAAATTAATGTGGTATTATGTTAAAACATTAGAACACCCTGTAAACTTAAAATCAACAGACTTAAAAATGGCTAAGGTTCTTATAACTCAATATGGTGGCCCAGATGGAGAACTTAGTGCTGCTCTTAGATATTTAAATCAAAGATATTCAATGCCTACAAATAAATCTAAAGCACTATTAACTGACATAGGAACAGAAGAGATGGCTCACGTAGAAATAATAGCTACAATGGCTCATCAAATTATGGAAAATGCATCAATAGAGCAAATTAAAGCTGCTGGCATGGATGGTCATTATGCTGATCATGGAAAAGCTACTTTCTACACTGATGCTACTGGAAATCCTTGGACTGCTACTTATATCCAAGCTAAAGGTGATGTAATTGCAGATTTGCATGAAAATATGGCAGCTGAACAAAAAGCTAGAGCAACTTATGAATGGTTAATGAACTTGACAGATGATGCTGAAATAAAAAAAATATTAGGATTCCTAAGAGAAAGAGAAGTTGTACACTATCAAAGATTTGGTGAAGCTTTAATGGATGTACAAGATAATACTAATCTTACAGACTTTTGTAAAGAAAAATAGTATCAGGACTACCTTAAAAGGTAGTCCCTTATTTTTAACTCATTTATTAATTAAGGTATTATGCGAGTTCTATCCCTAGGAATAAGCGATGCCTCTCTAACATTTTCTAAATTTAATAATTGAGATGTAATTCTTTCTAATCCTATTGCTAATCCTCCATGCTTTGGCATTCCATATTTAAATATATCTGTATAGCTTTCATAATTTTTTGGATTTAATCCTTTGCTTTTTATACTTTTCATTAACATATTATAGTCATTAATTCTCTGTCCGCCTGTTGTTATTTCAACACCTTTAAAAAGTAAATCAAAACTTCTAGTTCCATTTTCTTCAAAAGGCATTGTATACATCGGTCTCTTACTCCTTGGATAATTTGTTAAAAAGATAAAGTCACATCCATACTTTTCTTGTGCATATTTACATATTAGTTTTTCTCCTTCTGGGTCTAAATCTCCATTTAAATCTTTCTTAGCATATACATTTTTTAATATTTCTATTGCCTCATTAAGTTCAATTCTCGGTATACTATCTCCTATTTTAGGCAAATTAACATTTAATATTTCTAAATATTTTCTTCCTTTTTCTTCTACAGTCTTTAATATAAACTTTATTAATTCTTCCTCTAAGTTCATTATTTCAAACTCATCATCAATAAATCCCATTTCCAAATCCATGCTTATATATTCATTCAAATGTCTACTTGTATTATGCTGCTCAGCTCTATATACATGAGCAACTTCAAAAACCCTTTCAAATCCAGCTCCTACCATCATTTGCTTATAAAACTGAGGACTTTGCGCAAGATAAGCAGTTTTTTCAAAATACTCTAATTTAAACACTTCTGTTCCACCTTCTGCTCCTTCAGCAACTATTTTAGGTGTAAATATTTCTGTAAATCCTCTATTTATTAAAAATTCTCTGAAGCTTTGAACCATTATATTTTGTATTTTAAATATAGAATTAACTTTTTCATGTCTTATACTAATTGCTCTATTGTTTAATATAGTGTCTAAATTTAGATCTAACTCTTTTTTGTTTATTTCTATTGGAAGTTCCTGTGCTTCACTTATTATTTGAAATTTTTCAACTAATATTTCAAATGGATTTAGCGAATTATTACTATCTTTAGCTATTCCAATGATTGATACTACAGATTCAAGTTTTAATGAGTTTAAATCAATTTTATTATTTTCTATAACACATTGTACCAATCCAGATCTATCTCTTATTATCAAAAAAGTTATTGATTTTAACTTTCTTATTCTATATAACCATCCTTCTATTTTAATTTCTTTTTCTATAAAATTAGGAATATCATTAATTAATACTCTTTTCATATCTACTTTCCTTTCACTATTTTATAATTATTTTTATAGTTTAAACCTATTAATCTTAATTAGTTATTGATAAAAAAATAGCCCCTTGAACAAAGTATGCTCAAGGGGCGATAAAACTTCGCGGTGCCACCCTTTTTTAACTTTATAAATATAAAATTAACTTTAACTTTAAGAAGTACATTTAAAGCGGGCCCACCTTAAATAAAAAAAGCCTCCACTCCATATAGGAGCGAAGGCTATGTTCACGGTACCATCCTAATTTAACTTAATTAAATAATTAAAAAGTTATCTCTATCTATTAACGCTAGAACACGTCTTACTCTACTTAATTTCAAGTAAGCATCTCAAAGATGTCTTTCGATATCAATTTCTCATGAAGCTCTCACCATCCTTCACTCGCTGAAGATACTCTTTAAATATCTACTCTTCTTTTCATCGATTTTTTCTTTTAATTTATATTATTCCCTTAATGAGTAAATGTCAATATAAATTACAAAAACTATTAAGAATATATTCAAATCCTTTTACTAATAATAAAATTGGAGGTGATACATCATGACTTCAAAAGAATTATTATATATTGAAGATGCCTTAGGACATGTACAATTCATGCAAACAAAGTGCCAAGAAACTGCATCAAAAATTCAAGATGCAGAGTTAAAAAATCTAGTAACTCAACTAGAAGCTAAGCATAAAGAATTGTTTGGAAAATTATATTCATTATTATAAAAGGAGGGTTGTAGCATGGATGATAAAAATTTAATGGAAAATATTTTATTACTCACAAAAGGTGCTGCTGATTTATATTTACATGGAACAATTGAATCTTCAACTGAAAATGTATATCAAACCTTTGATGATTTATTATGTGAAACATTAAAAATACAACATGAAATTTATAAAAAAATGGAAGCTAAAGGCTGGTATCAAACAGAACAAGTAGATGCTCAAAAAATTCAACAAACAAAACAAAAATATACTATGCAATAACATATTAAGAGAGATGCTAAGTAAAATTAACGTCTCTCTTTATCTTAGATAGTATTATCAATTAAATTAAATAAACTACTATTTTTATATTCTAATTATTAATTTTATAATAAACTTATATAACTAATCATCTACTATTTTCTTTCAAAACTCATAAATCTGCTTCATTGGAATTAAAGAATCCACTATCCCCTTATGCTAACAATTCCTATTCTATACCTAATAATTTTATTTCACACTTCCCTATTAGAAAATTAAAAAGTTAAATAATATATTGACATAGAATCTTGGTGATTATAATGAAAAACTGATTCCCTCTTCGATACAATCAAAGCTTCAGCTGGCATAATAGGCTGTTTATTATTACTCCATTACTACCACTATTTTCACTTGATTTCAATTCACTAATAGCTTTAATTATTGCATCTACTATATCTGGAGATGTTGTTAAAGGTTTTTCTTCTAAATCTAAAGATGCGTCATTTAATGCTTTGGTCGCTGATTTAATTTCTTCAATATTTGAATTATCATTGTTCATTATATTTAGCGCATTAACATATGCTTCTTTAAATAATATCCATGTTTCTTCTGTATAATCTTTTTCTACCTTATCTTTATTATTTTCAATACTTGTCTGCAAGTCATTTTTATCTAGTGGAGAGTTTGCTTCAGGTGAAAGGACCTTAAAATAATCCAGATTTACTTGATATTTACCAGAACGCTCTTTAGAAGTTAGCTTAATAGTATGCTCACCATTTTG
Organism: Clostridium sp. D46t1_190503_E9; assembly: GCF_015555225.1. Classification (NCBI taxonomy): domain Bacteria; kingdom Bacillati; phylum Bacillota; class Clostridia; order Eubacteriales; family Clostridiaceae; genus Clostridium; species Clostridium sp. D46t1_190503_E9. The sequence goes on along the minus strand of NZ_JADNKB010000005.1, from coordinate 101,455 downwards.
TAAGTTTTTAAATGATGCAAGTAGTGATTGTCCTTCATCATTTCCTTCTAAAGAATAATTAGCTTTTTCTCCGCCATCAATAGAAATATCAAAACTAGCAAAATTAGTATGCTTGTGAACATAGACATCTATTCCAGTTCCATTAAATGTGTACTCAATACTACTGCCTATTGTCCCAGCTCCAAGCCCTGTTTCAGTCTTAGTAACACCATGATGTTTAGTTGGTTCTCCTGCCCATGTTGACCAAGTGCCTGTCCATATAAACTGAGAATTTTTTGTCCATCCATTGTTGTTTACAGCATCTTCTACAATAGTTTCACTTATTGATGTTGGTATAGCAATTTTAACGTCGATTGAATTTTTTATTTCTTCATTTTCTTTAGATATAACAGTAACCTTAACTACTCCATTCTTTGAATTTATAGTTAACAATCCATTTTCATCAATAGCCGCAAGATTAGTTGCATTTCCTAAACTATCTGTAACCTTCCATGATACTTCTTTATTAAATGCATCTATAGGCGTAACATTAGCCAACATTTGTAATCTGCTATTAGCTTTGCTTAATGTTTTTATACCTGAATCCGAGGATATATCAATCCCCGTTACAATTGTTGCTGAATTATCTATAACTTTAAATGCATCTAGTTCTACTTTAGCCCTACTTGCATTAGGATTTTTTGTTGCAGTTGCCCTAAGCTTAATTGTATGCTTTCCCTTTTTTAAATCATTAATAGTATATATAACCTTTTTTCTTTCTGTAGATGGGCTATAAGTATCTACTTCGCCTTTGCTAGCACCGTCTATAAACACTTCATATTTACCTCTATCTGCGTTAGTTACTACAAGCACTTCTATTCCTGTGCCTACAAAAGTTAATTCGGCTGTTTCATTTCCAGTTGGATTCTCTAAAAACTTTACTGTACCTGCATAATTAGCTGATTCAGACCAGTTTCCCCAATTCCCTACATAAGTTATACGAGGGTCTTGATCATCAATATATCCTGCCATGTTTCTTAAATCTTTAACACCTACTTCATCTGATAGCTTAGTTTCAATTCCATCAATAACTGCTGAAATACTATATTTGAATGTTCCTAAAATGTCCTTAGCATTTTCATCTGTTAAAAATGTACCTTCTATATTATTACCAACTAGTACTAAATCTCCCTTATCTATTTGACGATACACATTATAAGTTACATTTTCTCCTTCTACATCATTCCATTCTAGATCAATAACTTCATCACTTATTCTATAAGCACTTAATTTAGTTGGTGCATCTAATTTTGAAGTTGGAATATTAGTTATTATATAAGTTTCACCTTTAACTGTATCAAAAGATATTTTTTCATTTTCTAAAGCTCTATAATTAATCAAATTTCCTTTAGAATCTTTAACAATTGATAATCCTATATTTTCATATTTTCCAATAAATTCTCCACCATTATTTGAAGTTATAGAAAACTTAGTAGCTTGGTTATCTTTCCATTCCATACCAACTTCAAAATTTCCTCTAGCAACCAATCCAGATACAGAACCATCTACCCATTTATCAGGCATAGCAGCCATAAAATTGACATATCCCATATTACTTTGCATAAGCATTTCAGCTACTCCTGAAGTCATACCAAAGTTTCCATCAATTTGGAATGGTGCATGGGTGTCCCAAAGATTTGTAAGAATACCACGCTTAAATAATGTACGAATTAAACTGTATGCACGATTTCCATCTCCTACCCTTGCCCATGTATTAATTCTTTGTCCCATTGCCCAACCGGTACTTTGATCGCCACGATCATTTAGTGATACAATAGCTGCTTGAAGTAACTCCGGAGTTTCTACAGAAATTAAATCCCCTGGGAATAAACCTAAAAGATGAGACATATGTCTATGTCCTTTTTGCCCCATACTTCCTAATGTTGTTTCTTCATACCATTCTTTTATTTGACCACTATCACCAATTTCAATAGGACCCTTTAAATTTCTTTGTATATCTTCCCATTTTTCAATCTTCTCTGGATCTTCATCTACTAACTTAGCCGCTGTTATAACATCTTCGTACATTTGCCAAATTAAAGATTGTTCATAAGTATTCCCATTAGTTCTTGGTCCATGTTCTGGAGAATATGCTGGTGAACAAACTAATTTACCTGTTTCTGGATCTTCGATTAACATTTGCTCATATAAAATAGCCTCTTCCTTTAACATTGGATAAATTTTAGTTTTCATAAATTCTACATCGCCAGTGTACTCATAGTATTCCCAAACATTTTGTAAAATCCAAGGTACTGCTGCTGGAGACCACCCCCAGTCAAAGCTCCAACCTGGCGCGGTCCATCCAAATGGCGTATTTTGTGTATGAGCCATAAATCCATTTTCTTTATTTTCATCAGTACTCTTTATATTTGCATAAATTTCTGCTGTAACACGACCTGGTTCTCTTAATGATTCTATATAATCAATTAATGGCAAAGCTGTTTCCGCCATATTTGTTGAGTATGATGGCCAATAGTTCATTTGAAGATTAACATTCATATGATAATCTGAATGCCATGGAGAGTTGTTTCCCCCTGCCCATATTCCTTGTAAATTAGATGGTAATGATCCATCACGTGAGGAAGCTATTGATAAATATCTTCCGTATTGGAATAACATAACCTCAAGATCTCTTTGTTCAGTTTCTGGTGCAGTGCCATCATTATATTTCTTCAATAATTTATCAGTAGTCATACTTGATGGTGTTTGACCTAAATCTAAATCTACTCTTGAAAATATACCTTGATAATCTGATAAGTGCGACTCTATAAGAGCATCATATCCCTTTTTGCTTGCCTCTACAATATTTTTATTAACTCTAGCATCTAGATCTTCATCAGATTCTCCTGTTCTATATTTAGGATAGTCATTTTTATAATCTGTTCCTATTGAAGTTATTATAATAACTTCATCAGCATCTTTTACATTTACCTTTCCATCTGCTAAATCAGTAATTGTACCACCACTATTTATCACTTTAGTCTGAGAGCTAAACTTCATTTGATTATCATCTAACTCACCAGAAATAGTGATTAATCCATCTTTTGCAGTTTTATCAAATGTCCTACTATATCCATTATTTGTATTAGGCCCTCCACCTCTAGTATTATCTGGCTCTACTCTAACATCTAAAGATAATTTTCCTTTTTCACTAGCAGAGAGCTTTGTAACCATAACGTTATCAGGATAACTCATAAAATACTCCCTTCTGTAGTTAACATTATTATAATCATAATTAACGCTTGAAATTGCAGTATATAAATCTAAATCTCTCACATAATTTTTTACATTGTCAGCTTTTATATTATCTTTAAAATCTAAATACATGTTTCCGTAACTTAAAAAATAACCATATCCTTTTGTTCCTGCGTCGTCACTAACTCCTGTTAATTTATTGCATAAACTATTAGCTGTAGCTATATCCCCTCTAGCAAATGCATCTTGAATGGCCTTCATTATTGGAACATCTACCCCATTAACTTTAACGGTTGCATTAGATTCTATGTTTCCCCCATTATAATTAGGTCTACTTTCACTTGGTCCACCTGACCAAAGTGTTTTTTCATTTAATTGTACTCTTTCATACTCTACTCCACCAAATATACTTGCCCCCATATGTCCATTTCCTATAGGTAATGACCATTTCTCCCAACCATTATAGCTATCCTCTGCTGGAGCATCATACCATAACCTCAACTTATTATTATTTGTAACTTTGCTGTCATTTACTTTATTATCTAATGCAAATATAGTTCTACCAGTAGATAATAGCATTGATAAGGTTAGTATTGCTGATATTATCCTTTTTTTCCTTTTCATTTTTATCCTCCTTAAAATTTAAGACGTCCTGAACTATATTTTTGCTTATATTTCAAGACGTCTTTATACTTAATAAATTACTTTTATACTATTGTTTTTTCTTTTTTAACATAAATGCACCTAATAATGAAACTATTGTTCCAAATAGTCCTACTGCTGCTGGTGAAGTTCCTCCTGTAGCTGGTAATCCGTTATTACTGTTATTACTGTTATTGCTGTTATTACTGTTATTGCTGTTATTATTATTGGTACCGCCGCTATTATTATTTTCCCAATTACTACCACCATTTTCACTTGATTTTAAATCACTAATAGCTTTAGTTAATTTATCTGTTATGTCGTTAACTTCCTCTTGAGTAGCATCTTCCTTAACTAAAATAACCTTAGCATCTTTTAAAACACTTATGAAATTCTCCCAACTTTCCTTTGTATAATCTTCTTCCTTTAGAGCTTCTGCTATTGCTATTGATTTCTTTAATTCCTCTTTATTTACTTCTACTGGTTTTTCATCATCCACTTTTTCTAATTCTTTAATAGCCTTTTCTAAAGAAGCTTTTATGTTATTTACTTCTTCTTGTGTTGCATCTTCTTTAGATAAAATTGCTTTCGCTTCTGCTAAGATATCTACAAAGATTCCCCAACTTTTTGCTGTATAATCTTTTTCTTTTAATCCTTCTGACTCAGTTATTAAATTAGATAATTCTGTTTTATCCACTGCTTCTGGAGTTTCTCCTCTATTCCCAACTTTTATAGTCACAACATTAGAGGATACAGATTTCCCTTCAACTGTTACTTTAGCTGCTAAAGTAGACTCTCCATCTTTTAATCCCTTAATTTTTCCATTTTCTATTGCAATAACATTCTCATCTGAAATAACATATTCAACTGTTGCTTTTGATAAATCTACTTTTTTTCCATTAGACATAAGTGCATTGACATCAAAATCAACAGATAAATCTACTGGCAATTCATTTACACTTGTATTTAGATTTACATTCTTTATTACTGAATCAGATTCTTCTTTAATTTCTGAGACATAAATATCATCTAAAATAATCTCTTTAAATCCATTACCTTTATCTAAAGATATATAGTAATCATTTACATCTCCAGTAGTAAATTCCTTTACTATTGGCTTAGCATTAATATATTCTCCTGTTTCAACACCAGTATCCTCTAATGGGATATTTAATAATGTTCCTTGTGATAACGATTTAACATTAATAGAATATCCAGGTGCTGCATCTGCAAGTGAATATAAGAATCCAAGCTCATATTTAGTATTAGGCTCTAACTTTAATGTTGATGAATCTGTTACTATCATTTCCCCTACTTCGCCTTGTTGTTGATTACTCTTTAATGAGAATCTTCCATTAATAACCCAGCTCATTTTTTGTCTTCCATATAAATCTTTTTCTGCTAAGTGAGTTCTATTCGAAGTTCCTCTGTCTGGTGCTAAGAAGAATGGTGTTATTCCTTCATCAACATTTTCAAAATTTTCATAGAATACATATCCATCTTTATTTGTATGACCAGGATGCTGCCAAATTCTAAAATCGTCAATTAATACTAGATTTTCACCTTCCCCTGCTTCTATATAAATAATGGCTTTATCTATATTTTTAGGCACTGTAAATTCTACTTCCATTCTAACGTAAGTATCATCTAACCATTTAACACCTTCTCCTTGTCTTACTCTTCCACCTCGATTAATAGTGTTATTAAAACTCTCATCCCCTACGTCTACACCTAAAAGAACTTCTCTATTACCACTATTCTTTACCCAAGCAGAAATTGAATAAGTTTTTCCAGTTTCTAATCCACTTATTTCTTGGCTTATTTTCCCTTGCTTTTCTCCAATAGAAACTATATCATTTCCTTTTCTTCTATTTTCAGTTTCATTAACAAAAGTTATATGATCTGTTTCACCATTTTCTGATTCTTTAGTCCAGTAATTCCAACTTTGAGAATCAAATCCAGGATCATTTATTTTACTGCCTTCACCCCATGAATCTATTCTATCTTCTGAAACTTCTCCCTTAGTTACTATATATGGAGTATTTTGTTTAACATCTAAAGTTACTTTTCCATTGACAACATTTATACTTTTAACTTTAGTTCTACCTAAATCAGATAATTCATAAATCTCAACATTCTTTAAATTCCCCCAACTTTCAGGTAGTTCCCACTCCGAAGTAGTACCCATTGGATTCCAATGATAAATTTTCTCATCTTCTTCAACTGGATCCCAAGGTAAAAATAAAGTAGTCTTTCCTTCTCCAATTGAATTAATTGTATCTTCTGGAGTTGTTGCAACTAACCTCCCCTCTTTATAGTAATTTATATCATTTCCTTCTCTTACTGCCCTTAGTCCTTCATTAAAAATAACTTCATCTTCTGTCATTTTCATTATATCGAAATGTTGCATATACTTAGTTGGTAAAACTTGATTATAGAACCTTTCTACTCCATTCACTCCTTCTATTGAGTGATTATTTCCCCATCCACTTGATAATAAATGCTTACTTCCCTTTAATAACGGATTTGATAAGAAACCATCCTTAGTACTATTTCTTATAAATCTTAAAATATCACTTGTTCCACCTTGATTTGGATATGCTGGATCTGAACCCCAATGATTCCAAATTACATGTTCTTCTAAAGGACTATGAAATTCAGTAGCTACTGGATAACCTATATCATTAAGTTTTTCTCCAAGTTGATGAGCATTCCATCCATTTCCTGTATAAACATCAACATAAACCCATCCTAAATCTGGTACATCTTTTTTTAATTCATCTAATCTTTCAAACAACTTACCAGTTACAATATCAGCTCTTTGATCAACATAGTAAGATTGATCAAGCCATCCCCAACCAGGTGCCTTTTCATTTACTATTCCATCTGGATACTTAAAAGCATCTAGTTGATACTCTGTTGCATTTATATGGACACCAAATTTTGCATTATACTTAGCACCTTCATTTATTAATGTATTAAAATCTTCAACGCCTCCTTGTCTAATCCCTATATGTCCGCCATAATCTGGGATAGAATCATCATGTCCTTCAGCTTGATATCCTTTTTCAAGTACCATTTGTCCAAATCCATCTGTATAATTATATAATTTCTTTACAGTATCTAAAGTTCTTAAAAATGGACTTTGAGTATATCCAATATTGAACGCTATATAGGAAAGGCTATCTTTAATCATATCTCCTCCCATAGGTGCTTCAACATTATTTCTATATTCTATAGCTGCATCTTGCCAATCTATTGTTTCATCTGAATTCATATCCTTTGTTATCATGACTTCTGTCCATAATGTATCTTCGGCATAAACTTCTACTTCTGAGTCTAACACCTCTCTATAAGTCCATTCTCCTGTTCCCATTGCAGTAGACTTATATCCATTTTTATTTTGAGTATCTAGTATTATTCTACTTGAATATTCAATTACATTATTATTCATTGTTATAGCAAAATTATCGTTATTTATAAATGCATATGTTTTATTTTTTAATGATGGTTCTAAATCTTCAACTGTACTTATCTCATCAGTTATTTGATGCCATGCTCCTGTAGATAAAACTCCTGCTATTGCTCCACCTTCATTACTCTTAACTGTTGCAAAACTATTATTAGGTAAGTATATTTTCTTTACTTTAAAGTCACCATTTTCTTTTATATCTGTTATCTCCATTCTTATCTTGTTATCATTTACAGATACTTGCATAGTTAATGTAACTCCTATTTCGTCAATAGCCAAAGTATACGTAGCTACATTATTCTCAATATTGAATGAAACCTTTGGAGAATATTTTTCATTATTTATTTGAATTTTATTATATCTATCTTCTTGACCTATTAACTTTGAATTATCTCCTTTCCACACATAATCTACTATTCTTGGAAAGGTATTATCTAAATTAACTTTTATTTTATCTGATTCTATACTCTGAACTTGAACCTCTGGTAACTCTTCTTCAATTTCTGTGGTAATTTCTTCAACTTTTATATTATCTAATGTTACGGTTTTATTACCAAACCATCCTACTAGACCTATTTTACCTGCATTACTAGGTATACTTCCTGTTGTTGTACTTCCTAATAATTCATTATTTATCCATAAAGTAATAGTATTATCTTCAACTTTCAATTTTAATTTATAATTTTTATTTGCTTCAAGTTTAGTTGAACCTGGAAATGCTCCCCAACTCTCTTGTCCATTTTTAGCAGATTTCCATACCCATGAACCTGAATCGTAACATAATGCTCCCCAATTATTTACATCTTGGACTCTAAACCCTAATCCAATTCTTCCAGTATCATTATTTACACTAAAGTCTGTCTCATAAGTAAAATTCTTAATATTAGGAGACTTGTTATCATATGCTAAAGAAACTCCATTCATTGGAATCTTCACAGATCCATCTGATACAGTTACTGCTATCCCTATTGGTTTTAATACTTTCCAGTCCCCACTTGTTTCTGATGTATCAAAATCTGCTGAGTAAGATATTTTCTCTCTTACAGTTATATTTGCAATTGCTTTAGGAGCTTCTTCTGATGCACCCCTTATTGTTCCTTGAACTGTAAAGTTCCCAGCACTTTCATAACTACTTGGATCAACATAATCCCAAATAACTACCTCTTCAGCAGTTGTTCCATCTTCATATGTTACAGTAGTTGTATAAGGTAACTGTGGCTTAGCTTTAACTAAAGTTTCAATATCTATTGGTTTTACACTTGTTATATCATTTTTAACTTCATCATCAAGTGTCTTAATTTTTAAATAGTCAACTGTTATATCTTTACTATCAAACCAAGTTCTAAACCCAAATTTTCCTGCTTCTTGTGGAAAATTATTTATTGATATAATATCATTAAATATTTCTTGCCCATTAACCGTCAATGTTAAAGTATTTCTCTTAACTTTCACTTTCATAGTAACCCATTGTCCACTTTCTAATTTTGGACCTGCTATATCATCTTTCCAAGCGGTAGGTGATTCTATTAACCATCCTGTTCCTGTATTGTATCCTACAAAGCCATAACTATTAACACCTTTCCCTCTAAATACAAGACCAAACCTTCCTGGTAATTCCCCCTCTTTAGCTTCAAACTTAAATCTTGTTTCTGCTTCAAAATCTTTTAACTCTGGAGATTGATCTTCAATGAAAACCAAGTTATTACCCTTACTATCATCTCTTTTTATTGTTAAAGCACCTTTTGAACCCCCTTCAGTAAAATCAAAAACTTCTTTAATTTCACCATCCCCTGCAAGTCTTGTCCAAGAGTTACTATCATAGTCACTATACTCTTGATTGTACACAAAGGAGTCATTTACCTGTTTGATGTTGCCTACTTGCGTAGTATTAGTTGTTTCAGCTAAAGCCGATACTGGAATTTGACCAACTGCAACTGCAGCTGCTATTATAAAAGCAATACTTTTATTAATTGATTTTTTTCTCATAATATCCCCTCCACCTTTTGTATACATTTACAATTATATTTTAATATATAATACAATTTAATAATTTAGTAAAATTGGTAATTTTTTTAATAATATTGCTATTTTAAATATCTATGTTAAAATATTGTTCTCAATAAATTAACTTATATATTCGAATAAAAAAAATAAAAAGAGGTATATTAAATATATCTCTTTTTATTTTATAGTATTAATCAATAATATTAATTTAATAATTCTAAAACTTTATTGGTATAACCACATTATTTACACTTTTCTACTTTCGTCTTTTCTTTTTGGCTATTCTTTTACCTAATTATTATATCACGCAATTCTAGATATAATTTGAATCACTATCAAATGTACAGGATAGAACATATAAAACATCCATTTTGTAAATTTATTTTTTAATCCCAACTTACCATTGTATAATAAAATTAATGGTAATGAAAATACCATCATCCATTGGTAATCAAACAGCATAAGTTGCTCATATGCATCTTGTCCAAAAAACGCTGTAATAACAGGCAAAATAGAAAAAGCTATGTACGAAATTGATAATAAACATTTTCTATTTCTGAAGAAATAAAATATTAATGTCATGAAAAATCCATAAAAAGATGATTCCGTAAACATATATGCAACACCTAAAAATATTACTATAATTGTTGTTACAATGTAAGCCTTTTTATTATTCACTGCCTTGCCATACTCTAATACTAACAAAATCAAAATTGAAAGAGCTAAAGATAAAAATATATTATTACTTATTCCTAATAAATTATCTAGTCCTATCATTATCAATCCAAATAGAGATAAACGACCTAAATATTTCATTCTACTTTTAGTATGAAAGAATCCCTCTATTATAAGATAGAAAAATATAGGAGCTGAAAGCTTTCCTAAATAGCCAAACCAAATTGGGATATCATAAGCTCCACCTAAATATGTATATATATGATCCATAAGCATTGTAACAATAGCTATAATTTTTAATGTAAAAGAACTAAATATCTTCATTAACTTAACCTCCCTAATTTCATAAAACTATTGTACCTATGATTTATATTTCTATCTATTTATATTCCTTTCATTTACCTTACATTATTGTAAGACAGTAAAATACCACTAGTCTTCATCCTAGTGGTATCAAAATTAATTCATTGTGTTTTCTTTATGACCGCATTCTTCACATTTAAAATATTTCTTTCCATATTGATTATTATCATATGCATAATCAAATTCCTTCATAGTTTCTCCACAAATTGGACAAATCTTATCTGTAGTATTTTTCAATAGACTCCCTCCTCTAACTTACTATTCAATCTTTTATAATAAATAATTTTAGTAATTTAATTCTTTTATATAATAAATCAATAATAAAAAAGTTAGCCATTTTGACTAACTTTTTTATTATTGATTTATTATAACACATTATCTGCTTTCATTTCATTTAGTAACTTTTCAGCTAGTTTTAAATAATTATCCCATGCTGTATTTCTCTTAGTATATCCGCTTGATTTATAATCACCTGTATCCTCTATTGCAGGTAATCCTGTTAAATCTAGCATATCTTGAGTTTCTACAACCTTGTTATTTAATTCATCCATTTGAATATTAAACCCTATACGTGATGGCTCATGATACTCAATACTTTCATACTTTGATACTCTATAATACTTCTTTAATTCTGGATCTTCTATTTCATCTTGTGAATTTGCAAATATCTCATCATATCTACACTCTAAAATTTTACCATCTTTAACTATAACCTTTAATTTACCTGTTAATCCACCACCTAGTTCTTCTGCAATTGCATAGTACTTAATTCCAGAAGGACTTGATAATTCAGTACTAAGCTTTTCAGCTAATGGTGCCATAGCTTGCTCTATACTATTTGAAGCTCCAGATACAACATCGAATTCTCCTGTTAATCTTTGTTCATCTATCATTTGCTTTTCAACTTGAACAACACTTTGAATCCAAGCTGCCCCTTTAGCTAATCCCATATCAAAATTATACTCTGAATTACGCTTAGGAACATCTTGATAATATCTTTTATAGTAATTTGGTCTTGTCATTTCATTAAACTCAACCTCTACTATTTTCCCATCATTTTGAACGACTTCTAATATTCCTAAATGACCTTGTCTAAAACGTTCTTCAATTTTGTAGTAATCACCTTTTATTAATCCTAATGTAGGTTGAGCATCCCACTCTAAATCAATATCTTGTCCAACTGTTGTTGATGCTTGTGTATTTGCATCTGCTTTTTCTTCTGGCTTTTCTTCTTTAGCACATGATGTTAATACTCCCATTGCCATAATAATAGCTAAAGTAGAAATCATCCCCCTTAGTTTTTTACTTTTCATTTACTTATCCTCTTTTCGTATAAATATTGTTAAATTTTTGTCAATATATTATCATAATTTTAGATTCTCAGCAATTATTCCCATTTATATTTAACACTTTATAAATAATGTTTACATCAACTTAATAATCCGTCCTATTTTTCTATTTTTTCTTTATTTTATTTACCTTTCTATATTCAAATTATACAAATTATGGATTATAATTAATATAAAGTATATTTAAGGAGGTTATTAATATATCTAAATTATTTAAAAATAAAGCTATGATTACCATAACAATTATTTTAATCTTAGTAATTATAGCTATATCATCATTTTTTTATTATAAAGAACGTTCATCTGGTAACATAAATGCTAAATCAAATATATCTGAAATTGAAAAAATAAATAAAGAAATTTCTAAAGAAACAAGTATTGAAATCAAGGATGATGAATATTATCCTATTGAAAAAGTTTATGATATACTTCATAGAATGAGTAATACAAAAATAATTGCAGAAGATAATCAAATTTGGGGAAGAATATCTATGGACCCTAAATATATTGCATCATTAAAAAGCTTAATAGAAAGAGTTGATTATGAAGATAAAGATTACATGTTAGAAGTGCTTTCTAGATGGGAAAATAACGATTTTTCGAAAGCTGTTGAGGAACATAATTACTTTTGGAAAAAGCTTGGTGGAACTATCGGAAAAGCAATTTCTTTAAAAGAATAGCAAATTGTTATACACTTATTTATAAAAATAGTACAAGTTATAAACTCTTGTACTATTTTTATATTTATTTACTTAATAACTCTTTAATTTCTGGAATGCTATAGCCCTTATTTTTTAACTCCTTAATTTCTTCAATCCTCTTAACAGCATTTTCACGTGGAAATCTTCTTGTTAAATTTTCTTCCTCTTGCTCAAAAGGTATCATACCCTCTTCTGTATAATATTTAAGTGTACTATATCTAGAGTTAGTAATCCTAACAAGTTCTCCAATTGATACATACTCTGATTCTAATATTTTTTCCATCGATCTTTGTCTTGACATTAAATTTTACAACTCCTTTAAATAGGATATCTTCTAAGACGTACCCCATGAATAGCTACTCTTCCTTGAATTGCTTCTGGTATAGCTTCATAAATTATATTATCTATTTTAATTAAAGGAACTGCTCCTTCATGTATGACAGTATAATCGTGACCATTTTCCTCTAATCTTTTCCTTACTTCTCCTAGTCTTTGACTTGCGTTAGGAAACCATTCCTCCATATCAATAAAGATAGATTGAGAACGTTCAATATCAGGAAAAATAAAGTTTATTCCAGTACCTGTTGGAGTTTTAATTGCATTTTTCTTCATATTTAAAAATCCCTTTACAGCCATTTCAATTCCATGATAAATGTGAATATCATAAAGTTTCTTTGATATTTTATTATTTATAACTAAACTATGAATCTTTTTATATACTATTTCTAAATCTCCCTTAGAAAAAACATCTTGCATGCATCCACTTTCTCTAAGAAGCCACAGCATAAACATGTTTTCATCACTTAAAACTCCATCTTCTAAAATTTCAGCTCTAAGGAATTCAACTATTCTAGAATATTCATCCATATTACTTCTATACTCTCTTAATGATAGTCCAGCTGTTTTGTAATACATATCACAACCTAATAAACTAGGTATTTCCTCAATATAATCATATCCTTTTAAAGAATCTGTCATAGAAATTTCAAGATTTTTTAGATGTTTATTAGCTAAATTAGATGCTTTTGATAGCCACCAATTTAAATCTTCTTCTATAATTTCCTTCTTATTAAAAAGTGGTTTAAAAACTGCTTCCTGATATAAAGTGATATTAGGATTTTCAAGATATGATTTTTTTAAGGATAGTTTATCATTAACCTCTATAAAATTACCATTTAAATAAGACTCTAAGATAACTGCTGCTGAAATACAATGAAGTGATATTTTTTTGACTGTGGTCATATGCTTACTGTCCTGTGCATTTAAAGCAATAATTGAATAGCTTTGTGATAATTTTAAATCTCTCATACAATTCTCCTCTTTAACCCTAATTAATTTCTTATTATAAGTAAATTATATACAACTTACTTACTACTTACTACTTATGATTTGATAATACTACTATAACACTTATTTGTAAATACATTCCAAGTTAATTTTTACTTATTTATTTGTTTTATAATATAGAAAAAACTGTACAAAAAAGTAGCTAAACTTATACCATTAAATTTGGCTACCTTTTATCAATATAGATTTTTATAAGATTACTTTCATCACAAATTAACTTTTCAACTTCATTTAAATTTTTACCTATTTTATATTTAGGTTTTAAAATAGCTTATCATATATCCATTTATTAAAATATCCTTAATCTTTTCCATTTTAACCCTCTTATTTGCATATTTTAATTTATATATTTATTTTAAATCTCTATTAAATCATAAGCAATTAAAAAGCTATTTTTATAACTAACCCAAAGGACTTTACTCCTTTATAGAATTAAATATAGTTTTATTAAAGATTAAATTTCATTATCGGATAAATACTTTTATTTTCAAAGGGGCTCGCGTTTCGCGAGCCCCTTTAAAAGTTAGTAAAATTAACAACTTAAAATACTTTCATATGTAATATTTTCATATAATTATATATGCAATAAATTTAAAATTTTGGTGTTTTCAGTAAAATTTAATCAGGTAATTGATTCTTATATTGCTCATTACTTATTTTCTCAATTTCTTCAACATAAGTATTATCATCGTAATCATATTCATATTGTGGTGCATTTCTTATTTCATTAAACCTTCCAACAGATTGATAACTATCTTCTTCATCAAATCCTATTTCATCTTTATCCCCATATCTTGATTTATGACCAAATGGATTTCCAATTACAGTTTCTTCTACTACTCTTTGATTAGAATTATAAGTTTTTATTGTACTAACAACATCTTGACAGTCAATACAATTTAATGCATAAGGTAAAAACTCTAACCTCTCCTTATCTATCTCTTTTCCACAGTTCTGACATTTACCATAACTTCCTTCATCAATGGCTTTTAAAGCATCATCTATCTTATCTAGTAATGCCCTTTCATTAGCTTCTAGTGCTCTACCTTTTTCAACTTCAAAGGTTTCACTAGCTATATCAGAAGGATGATTATCATAAAATGATAATTCACTTGCAACCTCTGCATTAAATCTAGTCATTCCATTATCATCTAATTGCTCAATTAGATCATTAATTCTCTTTTTCTCTTGATTAAGTTTATTTTTATAATATATTAATTCATCTTTATTCATATAAATCATCCTTTCAAAATAATGCTCAATTATATTCTTCCTAAAAGATGATTTTTTAGTACATCAATTTATAATATTTGCTTAGAACAAATTTTTAATAAATATCCACCTAGCTTACAAACCAAAAATTCATTTATTTTAATATTTTTTAATTAAATTTTATATTTAAGAGCATATTTAAAAGAAATTTTTCTCCTATAAATTACTATCATAGTTAAAAAGTGCAGATAGAGATAAATTAAATCTCTATTTGCACTTTTATAAATTATATAATATTTATAACTCTCTCTTATGCTTAATATTATTTATTCACATTTTTTAGTTCTGCCAATTAACAACTACTGTACCTGTTGAATTTTTAGGTACTGTATATACATGATTATTACCATTTTCCCAAGTTACTGAATTTCCATTCTTCTTAATAAATTTGTATTCAATACTACTTCCTGCTGGTACACTTACATCATAATACCAAGTTGGATATTTATACACTACTTGGTTATATAATGATCCGATAGCTTTGGTAGCATTCCATGAACCTAACTCTGGAACATTCCCAACAAGAAATACATTTTCTCCTAGATTAGTATTAGCATTATTTACAACAAATCTTAAAGTTACTAAATCACCACTTACAATATCATAATTTTCATATATATTACTCTTTATACCTTCAGCTGTTTGAAGTGAAACTTTTACCTTTCCTGCAGAAACATTTGGTACTGTAACCTTAACTTCATTGTTAGTCCAAGATATAACTTCTGCAGCCTTATCAGCAAAATACACAGTTCCCTTCACATCTCCGAAACCCTCTCCTGTTATTACAACTTCTTGTCCTGCTTTAGCCATTGGATGAGCTACATTACCTATATTAGGTTTACTAGTGTTAGTATTATAACTCCATACTGCAGCAGAATTGCCTGATAAATTAAAACTAGAAACTGTACCTTGATTTACTACAATATCATTTCCTTTAACTCGTTTACCTAATACATCACTATAATTACCTGATGGTAATGATGTTACAAGACCACTAACATTAATACTATTATTGCTCTTATTCAAAGCAATCACCACAACATCATCACCAAATTTTCTTTCATAAATATAAACATCATCATTTATCCATCTTTGTTTAGTACTACCATAAGCAAGTGCAGAATTTGATTTTCTCAAAGGTGCCAATGCTTTAATAATTTGATAAGCATTTGTATTAGTGTTAAATCCACTCATCATTGCTCTATTATATGGATCTCCATTTCCTGTCATATATTGCTCTGTTCCATAGTATATAGCTGGTACACCTCTTGATGTAAGTGTTAAAACTAATGCTTGATCAACAGATGTATTATTATTTGCAACAGAGAATCTATCCATATCATGGTTATCAATAAAAATAACTTGATTATTAATATGTTCATAATCCTTTGCTGTTGAGGTAAACATTTCATCTAACTTATACATATTACTTTTATTATCTCTTAAAACTTGTCTAACTGTTTGTGCATATCTAAAATCTAATAAACTCATTCCACTATTATTTGCAAAATTAGTATTATTTGAATCTACTTCACCAGCACCTAAGAACCATTCTCCAAATGTAAAAACAGGATTATACGAATAAATAGCATCCATATAACTCTTTTGCCATTCATACGGCATGTGCTTTACTGCATCCATTCTAATACCATCGATCCCCATACCTATCCATAACTTAATTGCATCTTTTAAATACAAATCTACAGTTGGATTTATATGATTTAAATCAGCTAAATCATATAAATTTCTATATATTCCATCTTCCAATGTTGAAAAATCTGTACCACCATAATGGTTAAATAAGTTTTTACTATCATTAATTATTCCACCAAGTAATGTACCATTATCATATAACCTTCCATTTTCAGCGTAATCAGGGGTAATTTCTCCTGCTGGTGATGTATGGTTAGGCGCGAAATCAATTATTACTTTCATACCATTTTTATGAGCAGTATCAATTAATCTTTTAAAATCATCAAAGTTACCAAAAGCTGGATTAGTTTTCTTAAAATCTCTAGCCCAATATCCATGATAAGAGGTTCCTGCTTGGCTTAACACTGAGTAAATATTTTCAACTGGTTGAGAAACCCATATTGCAGTTATACCCATACCAGTTAGATATCCATCATTAATCTTATCTATAATTCCTTGCCAATCTCCCCCAAAGTATTTTTTATAATTACTCTTAGTTGAATCATATAATTCTCCTGTAGGATTATTTGCTTTATCTCCATCATAAAATCTATCTGTCACTACCTGATAGATTACATCATTTGAGTAATCAACCTTATTTAATTTGCTTTCTCCTATATTATTAATTTCCG
Source organism: Clostridium sp. D46t1_190503_E9 (assembly GCF_015555225.1). Taxonomy (NCBI): domain Bacteria; kingdom Bacillati; phylum Bacillota; class Clostridia; order Eubacteriales; family Clostridiaceae; genus Clostridium; species Clostridium sp. D46t1_190503_E9. The sequence goes on along the minus strand of NZ_JADNKB010000005.1, from coordinate 84,072 downwards.
CATTTGTCAAAGATTGAGCAAATACAGTTTTGTTATTAACTGGACCTAAATAACTTCCTACAAGTAATACTAATGATAACATTGAAACTGCAAATTTTCTTAAAACTTTCATTTAATACTACCTCCTTAACTATTCTTACTATACTTTTCTACAATTATTGAATAATTTTATTTACATCTTAAATCTTATGGTAAATTAACTTTTACCATACAACAATTTCCTTATCACCACCTTTTCATTCATAAATAATAACTCTATGCTTAAACCAATTGTCGGAAAACGATTGCAATCATTTATATTTTTATTATACTTATTACTATAATTAAATTTTGGTTTAAATTGTATTTTTTTGTTTATTTTGTATATATGTTTTACTATAATTAATATATAATTTACTTATCATTATTTTTTGGGGAGGATAATGCTATGTATGATTCTTATGATTCAGATGAGTTTTTATTTGTTAATCAGATTACTTTCTTAATAGAAAATAAAGATTATGAGACTTTGCTAAAACTAAATTTAGATAAGCATGAAAAAGAAAAAAAAGAAAATATACCAATACCCACCAAACAAAATGATCTTATTATGTGGAATGTAGTATTTGCTAGAGAAGTTATTAAAAATGGTAGTACAAAAACTTATCTCCATACTTTGTATAATAAATATTATAACGCTATAATAAACACTAAAAAACTTCATTCTTTACAGCAATTAGAACTAGATATGATAAATTCTTATTTTGATATATTAATTAATCATGTTGAATTAAGAAGCAATTTAATATTAAATAAGATAATTGGATATCTTTATATTAATCTAGAAAACACTTTAACTTTAGAAAGAATCGCTAGTGAACTAGATTTATCTGTTGGATATTTATCAAATACCTTTAAAAAAAATATGGGAATCTCAATAATGAAATACTTTAAGGAATTAAAAATTGAAAGGGCTAAGGTATTACTTCTCACAACCAATAAAAGTATTTTAGAGATATCTACTTCACTTTATTTTTGTGATCAAGGGAACTTTTGCAAAACCTTTAAGAACATTGTTGGTTTTACCCCAAGCCAATTTAGAAACAACAATATACAAGTATAAGCAATGCTTAATTATTATTTAAAGAAATTATTTGTAATAATACCATAAATAATAAAAACAGAAATTAAAAATTTCTGTTTTTATTGTTTTCCAATATTATGTCCACAACTCATTATTTAATGTTGTATTAACCACAATTTTTTCATCTATTTCTTTAATTTCGAGGGTAATTAATCTTAAATCTTTTCCACTTAATTTATCATAAGCAACAACGGTATTACTTATATCTTTATAGGTATAAGTTAGAATTAGATTACACCTGTTATTTACTTTCTGTGTATATAATGATACTTCTCTAGATTCATTACTTTTAAGTTTTTTTATCACTTCTTTATGATTACCATTCCACTCACCATCATGTGTTAATTTTATATTAGTTATAATATCATTAGTTAGGTTCTTAACAACAACTTTTTGCATTATGTCTTGCATTATAAACATATTTACCAACTCCTTTAGTATAATATTTATTTAATTTAATTACCTTCACATATTTTTCTTATTTTCACTCCTGCAAATAATTGATAAAATCCTTATTTTAAAGTAACCTTTTGTGATATTATATGAGATTACACTGTACCATAAAAAGGTACCTTTTCTCTCTTTAATATTTCTTTCTTTAATATTTCATTTTTTAATATTTCTCTATCATTATTATATTTTCTAACATCAATTCTTTCCTTTAAATAAGTAATCATATTATACTTATTATTGAAATCCAATAATTATATAATAAATACTAATGTTTAAATTATATCACCATTGGAATTTAATGTATAGGAACCCATATAATTACTATTAACTTTAATATCTATTATTTCCTTCTAATAAAGAATTATCCGGCTATACCTCTCACTTATTCGTTTTTTCTTTTATTTACAAAAAAATAGAGGATTTATGCCAATAATTGTAAGCATAAATCCTCTATATAAATTATCTTTTAAAATTAATTTCCTTTTCTTCACTCATATTTACAAACGATTTACTAGGAGTAGTTTTAGCAATAACTCTTCCTTCTCTTATGGAATATAAAACTTCTGCTCTTCTTCTAACAGCATCATAACCACTTTCAGCATTTAGTAAAATTAAATTGCCTGGTTTTCCCACTTCTATTCCATATTTATCTTCAATATTTAAAGTTCTTGCACTATTGCTTGATATAAACTTTAATGATTCATTTATATCGTCGTAGCCCATCATTTGACATACATGTAACCCAAAGTGCACTACTTCTAGCATATTTCCTGTTCCCATTGGATACCACGGGTCAAATATATCATCATGTCCAAAGCATACATTAATACCTGCTTCATTAAGCTCCTTAACTCTTGTAATACCTCTTCTCTTTGGATATGTATCAAATCTTCCTTGAAGATGAGTGTTTACTAGAGGATTTGAAACAAAATTTATTCCTGACATCTTTAATAATCTAAATAACTTATATGTATATGCATTATTGTATGATCCCATAGCTGTAGTATGGCTAGCAGTTACCTTATTCTTTAAACCTGTTTCTAAAGCTCTTGTAGCAACAACTTCTAAAAACCTTGATTGCTCATCATCTATTTCATCACAGTGAACATCTACTAATACATCATATTTTTTAGCTAATTCAAAAATCTTATTAATAGATTCTACTCCATATTCTCTTGTAAACTCAAAGTGAGGTATTGCTCCTATTACATCTGCACCTAATTTTAAAGCTTCTTCCACTAATTCTAATCCATTTGTATATGAAAGTATTCCTTCTTGTGGAAAAGCTACTATTTGTAATGTAACATAATCTTTTACTTCTTCTCTAACTTCTACCATTGCCTTTAATGCAACTAAGCTATCATCAGTAACATCTACATGAGTTCTTATAAATTGAATTCCATTAGCTACTTGCCATTCTATAGCTTTTTTAGCTCTATTTTTAACGTCTTCCTTAGTTAAAAATTCCTTTCTTTGAGACCACCTTTCAATTCCTTCAAAAAGAGTTCCACTTTTATTCCATTCTGGCTCTCCAGCTGTAAGAGTAGTATCTAAGTGAATATGTGGCTCTATAAAAGGAGCTGAAGCTAATGCTCCATTTCCTTCTATTACTTCTTCATTTTCTAATACTTCTAAATTTTCATCTATCTCTGTAAACTTTCCATCTACTATTCTTATGTCAAATAATCCTTCTCTATCTAAAAGTCTTACTTTTCTAATTAACATATTTTATCCTCACCTTATTTATTAGTTATTTTTGTTCCTATCACATAAACTAACATTGTTGTTATTATTGCATTTAATGCTATAACTCCTACTTGCACAACATTTGCAACGATAAACCCTGCTAAGAATGCTACTATAGCAATCCAGTTTATATCTTGGAATTTTGTCTCTTGTATATTATCATACTTTCTTTTCTTTATAAAGAAGTAATCAGCTATTATTATTCCACCTACTGGAGGTAACATTGAGTTTAAGAAAGTTAAGAATGCTGTAAAGTTATTATTTAACCATATTGCTCCTACTGTTCCTATTAACCCACTAATAATTACTAACTTCTTTTTAGGTAATTTAGTTATATTTGAAAGTCCAAGTCCTGCTGTATAAATTGCATTATCATTAGTTGTCCATATATTTAATCCTAAAACTAATATCGCAGGTAAAATTAACCCTTGTGAAAACATAACATCGGCTATATCTGAGTTACCTGTAACCATTGCCCCTACTGCTCCAAATAAGAACATTAATGAATTTCCTATGAAAAATGCTACTACAGTTGTTGATACTGCTACTTTTTTATTTTTTGAGAATCTCGCAAAATCTGGAGTAGCTGTTCCTCCACTTATAAATGATCCAACACATAATGTTACTGCTGTTACTAATGCCATCTTACTGCTTGGCTCTATGTTCATTAAGCCTTGAACTCCACCTACTGAATTTGTTGCCATTACTGCTGATGTACTACCCAATATAGCTATTGCTGGTACTGCAATTGAACTTAAAATCGTTAAAGATTTCATTCCAAAATAAGCAGTTGCTGTCATTAATAATCCTGTTATTCCAACTAATAAGTATAAGTTTATATTAAATCTATTTGCTACTGGTATTGCAAACATTGCTATTCCAACACCAAACCAACCTATTTGTGTAATACTCGTTATAAAAGATGCTAAATATGATCCTTTTTCACCAAAAGAATATCTAGCAAGTAAATGCATTGAAAGACCTGTGTCTGCTCCTATATATGCTAATAATCCTGTATAACACGCTAATATTAAATTTCCTATAAGTACTGCTATAAAGAAATCCTTCAACGGTAATCCTGTTCCTAAGTTTCCTCCTGTAAGCATACTTGCAGAGAAAAATGTAAATCCAAGCATAACCACAAACATTGAAAAGAATCCCTTCTTATCTTTTTTGTGCACATGATCTAACTCATAATCATGATTTTCATTAATAACTTCTTCTAATAATATCTTTTGTTCCATTTGTATCCCCCTAAATATTATATTTAAGGAAAACCAGTACTTATATTTAATAAAAAACGACCTCTCTATTATATAGAAAGGTCGTTAACGCTTAAAATTAGATATATAAATTAACTCTATATAACCTAATTATTCTATCTGCCGTATCATATCGACCTTATCAGTCTCTCTGGACTAAATTTAAAGGACTAGTTTTCTTGAGACAATTATATATTGATTCTCTAAAGAATGTCAACATATTTCTTATGGTAATAAATTAATTTTTAAATAAAATTTATACAAAACTTATTTTTTATTAGTTAAAAACAAAATCTTTTAATTTATCATTTATTTTATCTAATATTGATGGAACTATTTTTAGTATACTTGGTAAAAATAAAGAAACTACAAATGCCACAGCACATATTACAAATACCTCATAATACATAGGTTGTCCAATATAAACTTGATAGCCATGTATAGAAGCAACTGCAATTGCTGCTATTATGATAACCTTAGTCGCAATCCAAGATATTAAATTAATTATCTTACATAAAAATATTATTATAGATAATATGGCTATTATAGGCAATGCTATTATTTTAAATAAAATTATAATTACTCTACTTACTGTATCTATTTCACTTTTTTGTTTATTTACATCTTTTTTAGAACTTTGTCTTTTATACTTATCTTTATTACTTTCCTTATCTTTATCATTTGAAGAATTCTTTTTATTACTTTTTTGCTTCTTCATTGATGAATTATTAGAAGACGATTTTTTGCTTTTCTTCTTAGTTTCTTCTTGGTCATCATCATACTCAAAATTATTGTTATCAGCCCAATTATCTCTTTTAAAATTATTTTGAAAACCTTCATTTAAACTGTTATTATTAGAGTCATTAACGAAATTTTCTTTATATTGATTTTTTTCTCTTTCCTGTTTTATTTCTTCATAAGCTTTATCAAATACCTCTATAAAAGCCTTGGCTCTTTTCTCATCTCTAACTTCTTCTTTCAACTTATTGACTTTATTTTCATATGCTATTTTTATTTCTTCCATTGATGCATTTTCATCTACACCTAAAATCTTATAATTTTCCATATCTCTTCTCTCCATATTATTTTTTATATAATATATCCCCCATCTTTTGATTAACACTTATTATATCAATATCTATAAACTAATAAAAAGGTAATTCCTTCCTATATACTATTCTATATAAGTAAAAAGCCTAAAAAAGATAAATAACCTCATTATCAAGTTCTAATACCTCTTTGCATATGACTGTCTTCCCAAATCAGCAGTAACTTCTTTTTTAAGTTATTCCTAAATAAATCTCTAGTAAATTTATTTATTCATAAAATTATACTAATAAAATGTGCCCCTTCTCATTACAATTTTATCATCAGACAATTCTTGCAATTTTGAACTAACAATTATATCTTCTCCATATGATATTACTATATAATTGTTGAGTTCCATTAAAGACATTAGATTTTAATATAACTTCTTCTTATTTCGTAGCATTTGATACCATATGACACTCTAAGATATCTCTTGTCATCATATGCCATAATATTATGTTATATCATTTTGACATTAACCTTTATTAAGCATATACTAAGGATACAAGTTAGCAAAGCTAATATGTAAATTTAATATCGCGGGATGGAGCAGTTGGCAGCTCGTTGGGCTCATAACCCAAAGGTCGTAGGTTCAAGTCCTGCTCCCGCAACCAAAACCTTACTCTTACTGTAAGGTTTTTTATTATATTTAGAAAAGCCTAGTGATGTAACACTAAGCTTTTCTTATTTATCATATATAAAATTTTATAAACATATTAATAGTTACTAATTTGCTTGTCTTATTTATCAATTCATACAAATTAAATATGTAATCTATATGGATATATTATGGTAAATAATTACATAGTTCCTTAGATACCCTATACTTAATCTACATTGCAGTTAATCCACCATCTATAATGAATTCAGATCCTGTTGAATATCTTGATTCATCTGAAGCAAGATAAAGAACTAAATTTGAAACTTCTTCTGGTTTAGCCATTCTTCTCATTGGAATTTGTTTAGCAAAATTCTTAATTATTTCATATGATTCTCCTTCAGTAACCATTGGTGTTTCTATTACTCCAGGATGCACTGAGTTAACTCTAATTCCAAATGGTGATAATTGAAGTGCTGCTGCCTTTGTCATTCCACGAACTGCAAACTTAGTGTCTGTATAACCAATTGCTCCCCCTACCATTCCATTCATAGATGAAATATTAATTATTGAAGCTGATTCTGTTTTCTTCATAGAAGGAGCTAATGCCTTAATTCCAAGAAAAACAGACACTTGATTTATATCTACAATTTTTCTATATTCTGCTTCAGTCATTTCTAAAATAGATTTATTCATAGTTATTCCAGCATTATTAACTAAAATATTAGCTGGTCCAAATATTTTTTCAGTTTCCTCTACAACTTTCTCCCAACCTGAAGCATCAGTAACATCATGTTTAATAAACTTTGTATTACTACCTAATTCTTGTTCTAATATTCTACCTTCTTCTTCATTTAAGTCAGTAAATACAACTTTTGCACCTTCACTTACAAATAATCTTACATGTGACGCCCCCATTCCACGTGCTCCACCCGTAATAATAGCTACTTTATCTTTTAAACGTTCCATTAATAAATCCTCCTTAGTTAAATCTTCAAATTTATATTATCCTCTTAACTAGCGTTAACAACTTATTATTAACTAATAATTATTAATTAATATTACTATATTAGCAGTTATAAAATATATTATCAAGTTAATTACTATTCAATAATTGTATATTATTTATATTAATTTTATTCTTATAATCCAAGCCCTAATAGTTGAAATAAATAAAAGGTTGTCTCACTAAACAGCAGTGGGACAACCCATTAATATACATATATGTGAACTTTAAATAAATTAAATATATTTACAGCTTTAATAATAATCCTTCTTTTAAGTAATATTTTTACTAAACTAATTATGCATACAAAATCTTAATAAATATCCATTTATATCTTGTACAAGAAATTCTTTTTGTAATATTATTCTCCCATTAGATTCATATTCACTTATAGTTATATCTCTAAATAATTCTATATTATTTTTAACTAGATTATCTCTTATTTTTTCAACATTAGATACTTTCATCTCAAAATTTATTCCTCTTCCAAATGGGTACACTAATTCACCTGTATTCCAATAGCCATTTACCTCTTCTATCATAATTTGTATATCTCCCAGTGATAAAAAAGCAAATTTATCTTCTACTCTTTCGTATTCTAAGTTGAAACCTAAAATATCTATATAGAATTTCTTAGATTCTTCTATATTAATAACGGATAATTCTGGTATTAAACTGTTAAACTTCATTATTTTCATCCCCTTTACAGTAATTTTATCACATAATGATAAATTATAAATAAGCATCATCTTAAAATATTAATTGGTAACCATAGTTACATACTAAATTAATAATTTATATATAATTGTATATGTAATAACATTTAGTAAAAAACTTTAGGAGGTCAAATTATGAGTTGTGGTTGCGGAACAAAAAAAGATGGAAAATCTATTGTTGATAGACTTAGAGAAAAAGGGAAAGCAAATTTGAAATTAAATACTCCTTATCCAATAAAATGTTCATGTGGAGAAGATATCATAATGGAAACATTTGTAACTGTATGTCCAAATTGCAAAATGACTTATGCAATTACTCCATGTTCTCAAAGTGATATTAATAATATAAAAGAAGCTGGCATTAATTATTAATTAAAAGGTATGAGATTTCCCCTCATACCTTTTTTAACACTTCCATACTAATTTCATGTGCCCATATCACCATTCCAAATCTATTTCCTAATATTATTATAATATTTCTTATCTCTACGTCATATTTTCACTTCTTTTTGGTAATTCTAGATTTTGTTACCTTAACTTCTTTACTTATATATTGATTTCTTATATCTTTTTAATATTTATATTACAATCAATTTCTAAACTCCCTAAAGCATTTAATCTTATAATTTCTAACTAAAAAGAAGTTATCTTTTATACTTACTCTTCTTATAATCTAAGAAATTCCAAATGAAATTCACCTATCCTATTCTCTTTTACTTCTTAGTTTTAACTAAATTCATTTAACTAGGTTAAACAATTTTAGTAGCAAATAAAAAACTACGTTGGATGTGTATTTTATAGCAATTATTCTATAATTACTTTTTTCTTGCAGATACAAGTAACATCATCGGTCTGCGTAATTCATCAAACATACCAGGAATAGTATATAGTAAGTTCTCTGCTGGTTTTGGTTCAACAATTCCTGTTATTTCAAATCCCGCTTTTATAAGACTGCTTAAGTATGTTGTCAATGTTCTATGATATTTTATAACTTCTTCGCCTAAAAAACTTGCATTACGAAGACCTTCTGTAAAATATTTGTCAACTGGCCAATGTAGAATATTACCTTTGTCATCATAATACCAATCCTGTGTCCCTTGTGCAGTAAAAATAGGATGTTCTACAGAAAAAATAAAATCTCCACCTTTTGAAATACACTTACTTATTTTACTTAAAATATCCTCAAATGATTGAATGTAATGAAGAGCCAATGAACTTATAATAACATCAAATGAATTGTCAGGAAAATCAATATCCTCTATTGGCATGCATATATACTGAATATTTTCTGATTCTGTTTTGTTACTTGCTTCATTTAACATCTTTTCTGAAATATCAACTCCAATAACTGACTTTGCACCATTTTCTATTGCAAATCGGCAATGCCATCCAAAACCACAGCCTAAATCTAAAACTTTTTTACCTTCAAAATCCGGAAACATTTTTTTAAGTTCATGCCACTCTCCAGCACCTTTAAGTCCATTTTTCGAACGATCCATATTACTGTATTTATCAAAAAAATTTTTATCATCATATTTGTTTTGTTTCATTTCTATTACCTCCGTTTTTACTATATTGTATTGTTTCAATAAAGTGTATTCAAGATAAAAAATGATTCTGTATAATTTTTTATAAGTAAGGTCACCAATTGGAAACCCTACTTAATGATTTTTTGTGAATTATTTTCTTTATTTTAATACTCAATATAAAACGCCACCATAATCACATACTGACTTTGTATGAAGTAAATCAACCTTTCGATCTATTATAATATTTTAACCTCCTATATATAAGAAGATAGAAGTTAGTTCGTAATTTTGAACAAATTTATCCCAATATTATATATCGAATCTAAATCCATCGAAATAATAAAAAACAGTAATAATACTTATTAGTACTATTACTGTTCTGTTCTATTCTATAAAATAAATCTATATTTAAGCATCACTTTAAAAATTAACAAATTTTAGTAGTCCAATCCTCATATACCTTTCCACAAAAAAATTTAAATTTGAGAATAACTTTAGCTGGATGTTTCACACATAAAATTATAAATACTCTACTATAAAATTGTTACCCTTGGCAACTTTAATAAACCTAATTTTTTCCATCAGTTCTTCTCTTGTCAATTCTACCGTATCAAGTTTTGTAAGCTCCTTTTTTAGCTCCCTAATTGACTTTTCTACTTCTAACTTATCATTATCAATAGTATTCTTGCTTCTCTCCAATTCAAGGATTTTATTATTGTTATCCTGAATACTAATTTCTAAGTTATGAATCTTTTTATCAATAACATTTTTCATAACCTCAGAACACTCTAAAAAATTATCAACTAGCTTATCTAACTGTTGCTCTTGCTCACTATTTATCTGCTTAATGGCTTCTATTTCATTGTTGATAGTGATTGTTGACTTACTTTTCAAAGCTTTCAAATCAGCTTGTAGCTTGTACAATTTAGCTTTATTACTTAACTTTATGTTTTTATAGTAATTCTTACATAAGTCATCAATAAAAATATCCACTTTTCTTAATTGCACATTGTCATTATCACATTCATTCTTACCTTTTTTCTTTTTAGTTGAACAAATGTAATAAGGATAACTATTTATACTGCTACCAATCTTTTTACTATGGCAAATATATAAATTCTTTCCACAACAATCACAAATAAGCTTATCACTGGTATCTCTTCTATCAATATGTTTCCCTCTATTCCCATGTAGTAATCTTCTATTTACTTCTGCCATTGCCTGATTCCATATTTCTTCACTAACTATAGGTTCAATTCTACCATTCTTCTGAATAATCCAATCTTCTCTTTTGGTTCTTACATAAGTATGATTTTCAGTAAACAACCCTTTACTTTGCCATTGATTTCTAACATTATAACCACAATACTTTTTATTATGAATCATATTTTTTATTGTTGCAATAGCAAATGGCTTACCTTTAGCATTTAACATCCCCTCTTCTGCTAATATCTGTGATATTTTATCATATCCATTTCCTTGAATACATAAATCAAACATCCTTTTAACTACCTTAGCTTCATCATCTTTTATAACTAAAGAATTAGTTTCTTTAATATAATTATAACCATAAAGGCTATTATTTCTAATCTTATTAGCCTTAGCAGTAGCCATATTTCCAAACTTTGTTCTCTCTGATATATTAGCAGACTCTTCTTGTGCTAAAGTTAAGGACAAATTTAATATTAAACTATCTGTCTTGCTCGATGTATCTTTATTTATATCTGTAAAATGAACATATATGCCTTTCTGCTCAAGCTCTTTCCAAATAGCTAGAATATCAGTGTTTCTCGCAAACCTTGTAACTGACTTTGTAACAATTTTATCAAATAATGGCTTTTTAGTTTCGTCAGCGATAAATACAAACTTCTTTTTATTCTTAGTTATAAAATGTTGTTTTAACCCTGCATCCTTTAACATTTGAATAAATCCATCTCTGCCACTTATTTTAGTTCCACTTATACCAAAGTCTTGATATATTACTACTTCATCATTAGGGTATAATGATTTGATATATTCCTTTTGATTAATTAATGAACTTTCCATTTCCTCTCTTGATACTCTTACATATAGTGCTATTCTCATTTTATGCAACCTCCATACTTGTGGAAAGGTTGTTGTTAATAGTATATAAAATATTGTTTAATAGTTCAACTTCCCAAGCATCCCTATTCCCATATAGTAAAGCTTCTATTATTTCTATCACTTCCCTAATACTTCTACCCATTAGAATTAAAATGCCATCATTATAAATTTTAATGTCACCTTTCTCTTCAATTCTTATCATTGGTTTTCTCCTCCTTATACTTAATTCCCTCTATTATCCGTAAAGTATAAAAAGAAATGTAAAACAAACTAACTTTATTGCATAAATATCAATAAAATCAGTATTTCATTATATCAATTTGATTTCCTTTCAGTTTGTAATTTCTACAATCTTTACAACCTCCTTATATTAGTTTCGAGTTATTTTGAAAATTTATTTTTTCTACAGAAAGAAAAAAATGGGGATGCAATTACTGCATCCCCATTTGATTAATTCATTGATATTTTTACACTTGCACCAAATCTAAACAAATCATTTCTTCTCTGCTTTTCTATATAGCTTTTTATCTCTTGAAGTTTTTTATCTTGCTTTTCATACAAACTTTCCCTATTCTTATTTAAAACAAACTTCTGAGCTTTCTTCTCAGCACTCGCATAACTTCCAGCTTTAAATCCACGTGCTGAAGAATATGCACCTAAAGTCCACTTATCAAGAATAGATATCTCTCGAAGTTCTTGGAATGAATCAATTATCCTTATGTAGTCTATTCCTTTTTCATTAGATGAAGCTTTTCTTTCATTACCACATATAAATCCAAAGGAAAAACTAGCATTATCTTCTGATACATCTTCAAGTAATTCTAGGTTTCTTTGGGATTTGGGCAATGTAAATAAAAACCTTAATTCTCGCTCATCAACTTCATCAAACTCTAATTCATTTTCATATTCAAATTCATGGTTATATGAATGATTCTTTAAAAGCTTTGTCTTATAACCATGAGCTTTGTTACTCATTAGTGCTAACTTAAATGCCGAAGGCTCTACAATCTCTCTAAACTTTTTACCTGTCTTTCTATCTGTTATTGGATGACTTAAGCTTCTAATTGGCAAAGAACCACAAATATAAATGTGATTCTTATCCATACGTATTTCTATGTTTGAAGCTCTAAGACTTCTTATTTCATCTTGTAAAATTCTTGTTTCTATCATTATGCTATATCCTCCATAACATCCTCAAGATAAATTATCTTTTCTTCTATTCTGCTCTTGATTTCAGCTATCTTTGATGTAGCCATTAGATATAACATATTGTTTATATAATCTTCCTCAACTACATTAAAGGTTTCTTCTATACTATGAAGTTCTTTCCTTAATTCTTCTGCTTTAGCTTCACATGATTTCCTTAAGTCCTTGTTTAATTTTCCTATCGTAGAACCTTTTAAAACTTCTTTCTTAATTTCTGCTTCAAGTTCTAAAATTCTAGATTTTCTTTCTTCTGCTGGGAAAACTTCTTCAAGCTCTCTTTGCTCTATCATTTTCAAATAATCATTTCTATAGCTCATATAACTACAATTGCCAATATTTCTAATAAGCACTTCTGTTTCAGTCAACTCAGTATTTCCACCAAATATTCTATTACAATCAATCTCTTTAATATCAATATCGCAACCTTGTAATTCCTCTCTTAACTCTTTTAACTTTTTCAAATTCAATTCTAAACCGATTGGATTAAGAACTACTTGTTGTATAAGGTTTGGATTAGTTAACATCCCCAGTGAATAGCTATAATTCTCAATTTCTTGAATCTTCTTTGTGTTTATACCTTTGTTTGTTGTAATTTTTCTCATAATATTAATTTCTCCTTTTTCTCTAGTGTTTTGCTTTATCTATATCTTCTATCAGCATTAATTTTCTTCTTTTTCTTCTCAAGTTGTAGCCTTCTATCATTATCTACAATACTCTTCCATTCCTCACTGTCTAATCCATATTGACTTTTATAGAATTCTCTCAGCAAATCAAAAAGTGGGTCACCAATTAGATATGATGTATAATCTTTGCTACTGTTAATATTTTTTTTAATTAGTTTCTTAGCCATCATCCTTCCTCACTTTCATATGTAATGAAAATTTTATCTTTTGTTGTATTAGTCAATCCGTAACTCTTCATTATTAAATCAAGCTTAGTGATACTCTCATTTCTCTTAGCCAATAGTTTAAGATAAAGCTCTACATTATTCTCACATTGAGCCATGTAAGCATTTAACTTGCTTATTGTAGCTAACAACATTGCCATTGTAGTAATTGGAATAATATCTACATTCGTAATGTTTGGTATAGTCTTTATTAGCCATAAAAAGTATCTCCTTTCTTCTTTTGATGCTAATAACTCTAAGTCATTCCTTTTTTCTGCTAAATCGAAACCTATAGCACTATGAAACTCTTGTAGTTCTTGTAGCTTATCTTCCATTAGTAAAGCTCCCACTTCCTATCTTTTTTTATTTCTCTATTTGCAGTAATATCAAAGCTTCCCTCAAAGCCATGAAGTGAATAATACTCACGAAGGCTTTCTCTTATTGCGTCTGATAAACTACATTGTTTACTTTTGATTAATTCATTAATTGCTTCTCTCTCATCAGAACTAACCTTAAATGTTATTTTATAAATCCTTTTCAAAACTTTGCTCCTTTCTGTTGACAATAAATTTATTTTTATGTTAAGATAATCTCACAACAAAAAACACGTTAGAACTTGTGATTGTAACCACTAGTTTAACGTGTTTTTTTCTATGCCTTTTATCTTTAATTGTTCTAATCTGTCTTACTTAATTTCATTGAATAAAAAAGCACACATATTTTATTCTGTTGAGGGGCTGAACCCTATCAAGATAGCAATAAAAAAAGAAGGTCATCATCCCCCATTGTTAACTATACCAACAATAGAATTTATCCTCTTTTCCTCTATTTTTTATTTCTTCATATTTTCAAATATTATTTATAATCATATTTATATTATCTATTTCATCACACTCTTTAATTGTAATCATTACTTATATTTCTATAACCACATACTCATCTACTATATTTATTTCAATATGAATACTTAATCTAGAGCACCAATTTAATGATGCTCTAGCCAATACAATCAGTATTATGAATAATACTATATTACACTTCCTATATAAATTTTAAATATGAAACTTAGACTAAGCTATTACTACAAGAAAGGAAATAGTAATAGCTATTTGAAAGCTATAATTAAATATGGACTTTAGTTATCTTTTGGAGATATCTTGGTATTTATTATAGCCTTTAAATAACCACTATTTATCTCTATTTATCATCTGATGTACACAGAATCTAATATATTGACTTAATGTCATAAAATTGCTCTCTGCATTTATCTTAAATTTTTCTTTTTCTTCTTGTGTCATATTTAATAATAATTGATGTTTCTTTTTCTTCAAGTATTACTTACTCCTTTCTTTTTTAATAAATTAAAGCTCCAGTAAAAATCCCTGAAGCTTTAATAGTTTTGGTCGTTCCTATTTATGAGGAAAGCTCTTTCCTCCCTCAATTTTAATAGTATATAGTTTCCATATATTTGTCCTAAAGAAACGAATTTTTTTATTTTTTTATATTTATTTTTTGCTCGTTGTACCTAGATATCTTCTGACAAATCTTCTTAAACCTCTTTCTTACTCCGCTCTCTTGGATTCCAACTTTTAAACTAATTTCCTTAAGTGTATATCCTTCATTTATCATATAAACTACTGTTATATCATCATCAGTAAGCAATCCTTTATTCTTCATTTCATCTAATGCAACTGATATATCATATGCTATTAAACACATCATATTATCAGGTATTATATCACCTTTTAGATATATGTTTCTTATAATAGCTTCTACATGGTTCTCATTAGTGTAATCAATGGCATCATAATCCACCTTATCACCAAGCCACTGTTTAGATTTTTCTTTTTCAGTAGCACTCTTGCATATTTGTTTAGTAAGTAACATATCATCATTAATGTTGCCCATTAATCTTCTATATACCTTAACACTAAGTTTTCCAGCCTTCTGAAGGTCATCTAATAGATTCTTGTAAGTTTTATATTGTCTTAATATTAAACCCATTGCAGAATCTTCTATTAAATCCTCGTCAGTAATTTTCCAATCCATATTTATATAATCATTTTTTTCAGCTACAAATATATTAAGTGGCTCATTAGGATTGTCCACTTCTAACCCAACTCTTTGTCTTTCAATATAAGTATCAAATTCATTCTTATTCATAAGTAAGTATTTCTTTTTAATACCATTATCTCTTGGGACTTTCTTTAACAAATATGTAGATATGAACTCCTTTTGCCCATTTGTAATATTATTTAATTTACCCACTTCAATCAGTTCCTCAATGTGTGCTAACCTTTCTTCAAAAGTTTTTAATTCTAAGTTAATTTCTAATTTCATAATCTTTTATTCTCCCTTATTGTATGTATTTGATAGCCATTAATTAATTGACTATCCAATGAGTTTCCCTCCTATTTTTTATTTACAATAAAGTTATTCCCACATAGGGGTATGGGGAAAATGTGAAAGCTGTATTTTCGAAGCGTAGCGAAGAAAGATACAGCCCTTTTCCCCATCTTTAAAGTATGTACATTTTCTGTGATTTAATATATATATAGCTAGACACTGAAAATGTACATGAATTTTTAGATGCTTATTGTACTAACACTGGTTCTCTTTGCATCTGATAATCTTGAATTTTTAATTTTATATCCATTTTCAATTAACTCTTTAGATATTGCTTTCCACTTCTTTAACCTACCTCTTTCATCATATAGCTCAAGCTCATTACAAAGTTCTTGTTTCTCTTTAGATGTTAATGGTCTATTAAGCCACTTTTTATCTAGGTAAATCTTTTTATTATGTAATACATCATTAGATTTTAAGTAAAGTCTATCTATATCCTTTCTAGCTCTGCTTCTGGCTTGAATCTGAGTTGTTTTATTAGTTGAATTTACTAGAACCCACTCTATATCCTTATTCTTTATATTTATTCCAGTTTGTAACGAAGCATTTATTACTAAAATATCTACTTCTTCAGGAATTAAAGAATCTTTCACAACTGAATCTAAGCATTTTAATTGATAAGTATTCATAGCATTTTTTTTATTATTTAAACTCCATAAGCCAACTGCTTTTAAGCCTACTTCATAGCAGGTATTAACAATAAACTTTACAGTAGTTATCCTATCTGTATACACTAACATCTTTACTTTATTCTCTAATGTTAATGTCTTAAAATCTTTAATTATCTTTTTAATATCTTTATTTGTTGAGTATGGAATTATCATATTTTCTTTTAATCTTTTAATATTAGGCTCGTTCCTGAAGTCGAATATATTCTCTTTATTCAATCTCTTTAATTTTATAATTTCAGGAGTAGCACTTAATAATATAACTTTTGCTTGTTTACTCAAAGAATTAATTGTTTCAATAGCAACTCTATAAGTCTTCTTATCATCTTTATCAAATTTTCTATGATAATCTATTGCTTGATGTGCTTCATCACAAATTATCAGCTTTACTTTATTAAAAGAGTTTGGATATTTTTCAGCTAATAATCCAAATTGAGCATATGTCATCACAGTTATTTTATTTTCGCCAATTCCTTGACCAAATACAATAGAATTATTAACTACATTATTATCATCATTTTTAAAGTAAAATCTACATAAGTTCGAATAATCCTTATCTAAAGCAACTGCATTTTTTAAATTTCTTGTATCACATAAATAAATTATATTCTCTAGCTTCTCTTCTTTGATTAAAGTATTAAATGTAAAATAAGTTTTCCCACTCCCACAAGGTGCTACAATAAGATTAATTCCATTAGATATTTTATAACCTCTTTCATACCATAATTCATTAAGAGTCTTATAATTTATAATTTCATCCAAAATCCTATTTCCTCCATCTTTTGTATAACTTTGCTGGAGCTTTTATTACTCCAGCATTAATTGATTATGCAAGAAATTATTCTTCAAATAATCAATTACACTACTTTGAGTAGTAAAACAAATGCATTGATATTCTTTTTGATGTTGTAAAAACTCTACAAAATAATATCTATCATCTTTACATTTAGATATAGTAAAACTAGTTAGATAATCATAGTAACTGATTTTTTTAATACATCCATCATATTGTACTTTTATTTTTCCTTTCATGGAGCGTAAGTATTTTAGTATTCTCCATATGTCGTCATTAGTTTTTATCATTATCTGTTACCTCCATTTTCTAATTCATTTAATTTCTCTTCAATTATTTCTCTTATCCAACTTGAAACTCTCACCCTGTTTTTCCAGCAGAAATCTTCTACTCTCTTATTCAGTTCCTCACTCATTCTAATATTTATTGCTTTAGTCTGTTTTGTCATAATATCATTCTCCTTTTTCTATTTTTAATTTTCCTAACGTGTTATTATCCGGCTAAAGCGTTTCAAAATGTAAAATTATATTGTTGTTTTACTAAAATATTATTTTAAAAACAAAAAAAAGAGCTAGATTAACTCTAACTCTCTTCAATAAACATTATCTGTTATACTATTGTTCTTTTAACTTTTGAATATTTCTCTCTTAAATCATCAATATTTAATTCTAAGTTGATATTCTTTGCAAAATCTAATATTAGATTCCATAAACCACACTTTAAATATGCTGGTATATCATTTATTGGCTGATTTACAAATCCATCTAAATACTCAGTAATAGACATATCTTTTATCATACTAGCTGGAAAATCCAACTTTTGATTTGTGTTGTATACTAGTTCACTTCTTTTTAGTGTAGCAATGTTAAACCCTGCTATTATAGGCTCTGAAACCTTAATATCATTCATACCATTTGCAACAGTAATATCATATACTTCATTATATAACTCTATCCAAGAATGGTCAAAACCAGTACCTTTAAATCCTCCTACAACTCCAATACATAGTTTTGGATTTAACCCTATTTCATTCAATAAAATATATTGAATAGATGATAGTACGTGACAAGCACCTTGCCAATCATTCTTCTTCATAAATTGATATGTATCAAACATAATAGTTTTTAGCTCTTCTTTCTTATCAACAACTATATCAAGCTTATCAAAGTTCTCTTTCCAAACTAACTCAGGATTTTGTATTTTAATCATACAACACTTTTTATATTTCTTACCACTTCCACAAAAGCATATATCATTCCTACCAATATTCATTAATCTTATCCCCCATTTTACTACACTAATATAAATTTGACTTATACTCTCTCCAAACAACTTCAACAAAATTAAATACTCGTGTTATATCTACATAGTAACTATCTTCATATAAGTTCTTTTTTTCAAACAACACTTCATACTTTTTTGTGTCTGTTCTTTTAAATAGGTTATGTGAAAATGAACGCCTTAACCTCTGATTAGTTGACATTTTGAACTCATCATCATTTAAAAGAAACTCTTTAAACTCTTCTCTTAAATCTTTCAGTTCCTTTTCCTTTTTCGCCTTTTCTATAGCTTCCATTTCAGCTTGTTTTTCTTCTAACTCATAAATTTTTTCTTCATATTTTCCTTTTAATTCCTCTATCTTTTGATATGCTTCTACAACTCCATGTTCTTCAATCCAATTTTCATCTTCTATAAATGTAATATTATACCCCTCAAAAATTGTAAAAACAATTAATATATTAGGTCTTGAGAAATCTATTTTTTCCACTTGCTTATTATGAACTTTAATATCATTTTGCATTAGAGAATATATCTCTTCTTCAAGCTCTTCTTCAAATTCATCACCAATGATAAAATCTACTTTATCATAGTAACCATATGTATAGAAAACATTTTTTATATTATTAACCTTACAAAATCTAATCAACTCACTTATGTCACCTTTTTTTAAGGCAATCGATACTTTATCATAATCAGTTATTAATCCTTCTGTTTCAAAACAAAACAATTCTTCTTTTGAAAATAACTCTTCCAACTCTCTACTAAGAATCATACTATCCATCCCCTTTCTTCTATATTATACCATATTTGTTAAACCAATAAAGAGCTGAAACCATAAGCTCAGCTCTTAAATGAAATCAATATTTTATTAGCTAATATAGTATCTATCCACATATAATTACTCAAATTAAAGACGAATTAATATTTTTCTATTAATTCATCTACTGTCATTTTGTGACCATGAACCTTTCTATGACAATTTGCACATACAACCCTTAAATCAGATAATTTAGTTTTATGTCCTTCTTTCATATTAAATACTTCAACTTTATCATGGTGAACATCTAGAGCTACAATATCATCCTCACTACAAACTTCGCAAACCACTTTACCATCTCTTTTTATAACCTGTTCAAATTTTAACTCTCTTGCTTTTTTATTTCTCTTTCTAGAATTTATTACCCTCTTTATTTGTTCACCTTCATCAAATTCTAAACTCTCTAGATTTAAATTTTCATCTTCTTCTATATAATCTATTTCTACATCTATTGAATTTAAAATAGCGTTTACTTCTTCTATAGTTATTGTCTTTCCTGATACAATTGAATTAGAAAAAACTATTCCTATCTTACTTAAATATATAGGTTCTTCAAACATAACAATTTCATCAAGTATTATACTCCCTATTTCAGCTTCATCACTATTTAATTCGTACATATTATTTATTTTATCACTAAACAATTTAATATTACTACAACCATTACCTACTCCATATATATTCCAAGCATCTTCAATTGTTAATACTTCAAACTTTTTAAATATACCATATCCTACAATTTTTCTTTCTAATTTTTCTTTCTTCTCTTCAGCATTATTCTTTTTCAAAAAAAAGAATATATCTCCATTTTCAATAGCTTTAAATGAATGTTTTTTACACCAAAAATTAGCCTTACTTATACTATTATCCTTTATAAATTTAGCCCAATTATTATCTGTAACTCCTATATATCCTTTATTCATTTACTCTCTCTTATAACTCCTATTCTCATTTCATATTAAATACAATTATCTATTAATATACTTTATCATAACTAATTTCATTACATTAAATCATACTTTTATTAACTTTAAACATTCTATAGATTAAAAAATTCTTCTGATTTTAACATTCTAATATTGTGTTCATCTACTCCTATAGATAAAATTTTTTCCTTATACCCTACTTCATCGTCTTCGTTATAATAATAAACATTCCACATTGTATCGGCATTAACACTATTCCTTATCTCTTTAAAGTATGGTATATCAACGTCTCCTAGAGAATGCCCCACTATATATATATCATTAACCTCATTTAAACTT
Source organism: Clostridium sp. D46t1_190503_E9 (assembly GCF_015555225.1). Lineage (NCBI taxonomy): Bacteria > Bacillati > Bacillota > Clostridia > Eubacteriales > Clostridiaceae > Clostridium > Clostridium sp. D46t1_190503_E9. The sequence continues at coordinate 63,143 of NZ_JADNKB010000005.1, read as the reverse complement.
CTAAAGAAATGCTCGTTTTCACGCAAAAATTGTGGCACATCTTTCAATGTATCTCTATAATATCTTGCAACTGCATTATAAATACTGCTTCTTTTTTCATTATATTCTTCACTTGCTTCTTGAGAGATTTCAGTCATTTCATCAATCTTTTCTCTATCACCATGTCCAATTACTGGCGAAATATCATTTTCATCTATTGAACCATGTATATGTACAATATCATTCTCATCAATATTGTAAATCTCCTCTAGAACTAACGTATAATTAAATGTTAGGAATTTATCATTATCTTCTTGTCCTATAATGCTTGTTCGTCTATCTGAATGTATGTCCACTCCTTTAATCCAAGACATAACATATTCATTTAACTTTGTAATAAAACCATATTGCTCTTTCCAATATTCATCCAAGGTATCTTCAATACCTATATCTCCACCTTCTAATCCTAAATCTATATCTTCTCCATTATAGATAATTACTTCATCTATTTTTGAAAGGTTTGATTCAAAATCTCTCCATAAATAATTCTTAATTTGTTTCTTCCATAATTCTTCATCTATATGGTCTATCCAATCTCCTATAGCTATTCCATACATAGCTTCTAGACTACTTAAAAACTCCCAGTTTTCTTTCTCTAGATAATCTCTAAAATCACCATATGAAGTATTCAAATTATGTGCTATATCAAATCCATTTCCAATAATAAATAATCTCATATCAATCTCCTACTTATATACTTTATGTTAAGTTATATTTTACCATAAGTTTTATATTAAATAAAATTCATCTTTCATTTACACAAAAAAGAACTGGATTAGTCCAGCTCATTTCTTACAATTAACTTCTCTTATTGTTCTTCACTTAGTTTTCTATTCAAAATTCATCTATTTATTAATAAGTTTCATACTTTTAATCATTGGATAAATACCAACCATGCTCTCTCTTTGGTAGTGGTAAACCACTACTTGGAGTTTTATCATATATTATTTTGTCTATTAATGACAATAAGCTTTGTAGCTTAGAAGCTAATTTATAGTCTTTCCCAGCTTCACAAAAAGCAATTCTAACTTTTTCTCTAATCTTATTAAGTTGTTCTAAAGATAATGATTTAAGCCACTTAACATCATCCTTTGAATCACCTTTACCAAACAAAAACAATCCAGCTCCAACAATCCCCACTCCAACAACCGTTCCAGTTATTGCTAATACTTTTTTAATTCTCATAATACCCTCCTTATACTGCCTGAATCTCTTTATTATATTTGACCTGATAGTTCCTCAATGTTTGTAATGCTAATCCAGTTATAGTTAAGATTTCTTTAATTTCAAATCCATTCTCATTAAGCTCTACAAATCTTTCATAATTGGACTTTACTGCTGTAGCATCTTCCACTGGTACTATCTTAGTTGTTTCTATTGTATCATTACCACTTAATAAAATTACCCCTATGAGGTCTCTATAAGTATTTTCTAATGGTGTTAATATTTTTATGTTATATTCTTTTAGAATTGCATCAGTAAAACTTTCAAGTAATAAGTTACTGCCCCCACCACAAAATACTACCATTGTATTACTTGGATTTGATAATCTAACCACACCATTATAAATATCATTCCATAATATACTTACATAGGTCTTGTTTATCTCTGATATGCTTCTACCTTCTTCTTTCCATCATTTAACCAACTACTTAAAATGGAGCTTGTAGGTGCTTTTGTATATTGTAGATACTGATATAATTCTTCTCCTTGATATTTCTTGTTAAGCTACAACTGGATATATACCAGATTCTAATTCTTTTAATGCTTCTCTTAACTCTATTTCATCAGCTATATCACTATATTGCTTTATATCCATTTCCCCATCTAGCTTCCTAACTGCATTTATCTTCTTTAACATTATTGGATTAAAATCCATTTTGTTATTGTAATACTCTTGTATAAGAATATTTCTAATTGTTTTAGCACTTAAGAATTTTTCATTTTTATTATACTTAGCTTTTTTCTTAAATTCCTTAACTGCATTTCTAACTAAGTCAACATCAGCAAAAGTTAATATATCCTTATCAAATTTTGAATTATCAATGTTAGCACCTTGGGCACTTCTAACCAATCTTACATTTTCGTGATTGTCAATTTTAGTTTGTCTACTTTGCTTTACTGCTTTAACCTTCTCAGCTTCTCCAGTAACTTCAGTTATATCTATTTGATTATCTATAACTTTGTTTCCGTTACCATCTACACCAGTTTTTAACTCATTAGTTGAATACCAATAAATATTTTTCTTTCCTTGCTTCTCAGTATATTGAAATACTAATCCAGCTTGTCTTAATTCCTTTATCACCTTATCAAAAGTGTTAACACTTAACTGACTATCTTTAAGAATTGTTGTTTTAGAAAGTTTGAATCCACCAATGCTAGAGTAGTATTTTATTTGAATGTAAACTAATTTAGCATTATTGCTTAAGTTAGAAGTGAATAGTATAGAGTTTTCCGCTTTTGTGAATCCTTTGATAGCCATTGTGTTAACCCCCTCTCCTAGTAGCATTACTATACGTTACTTTGTTTATGGTTTTATAATAACACAAAGTGACGTTACTGTAAAGCAAAAAAAATAAAAGCTGATAAGATTTTTATTTCTTACCAACTTCTAGTTCTTGCATTATCTCATATAAATTCTTATTTTCCATTTCTCTTTTTAGTAGCTCTAATCCCATTTCAATAATTACACTTTGCTTTTGTTTGTTCCTATCACATACTTGAGCTAAAAATTCAAAGTGCTCATAGCTTAAAGATGTACTTAATCTTTTTCTGTTTGTTATTGCCATAACCAAGCCTCCTTAGTGAATCACCTTAATATCATTATACATCACTTAGTGTTATTTGTATAGATAAGCAAAGAAATAAGTATTATGTTTCATTGTCAAAAAGTGTGCCTTAAGCACTATTAAATAGTAATATTCTTATTATTAATAGTAATATTCTTATTATGCTCCCCAAAATTTGTGGAGGTGAAACCATGTTTCTATACTTGATTTCTTGTAAAGTGGCTTATTTTCTAAGTTTATTTAGATACCCCAAAATTGTGGAGCTGAAAAATATAAATATTTAAAACTTATATAAAAAAAGACTTAAACCAGTATTATTACTGATTTAAGTCTTTTTATTATCTTGTTGTGGAAACTCCAGCTAAAGTTGTCCATTCTTCACAGTTCCATATTTCTGTCACAACATCTCTATAAAACTCTGGTTCGTGTGATACAAGTAAAATTGATCCTTTGTATTCTTTTAATGCCCTCTTTAATTCATCTTTTGCATCTACATCTAAGTGATTTGTAGGCTCATCTAGGATTAGTATATTAGTTTCTGTATTTAATATTTTACATAATCTAACCTTTGCAGCTTCTCCACCTGATAAAACCATTATTTTTGATTCTAATTGCTTTGTTGTTAAACCACATTTAGCAAGGGCCGCTCTTATTTCGTATTGTGTTTTGCTTGGAAACTCTTGCCACACTTCTTCTATACATGTGTTTGTATTTCCACTTCTATCTTCTTGTTCAAAATAACCTATATGTTGGTAGTCTCCTCTATGAACTTTTCCTGATAGTGGCTGTTGTATTCCTAATAAGCTTTTAAGTAATGTTGATTTACCAAGTCCATTTGCTCCAACTAAAGCTATTTTTTGTCCTCTTTCCATATAAAGATTTAATGGCTTTGTAAGTGGTGAATCATATCCTATAACTAAATCTTCAGTTTCAAATATTGTTTTCCCAGCTGTTCTTGCTATTTTAAAGTTGAATTCTGGTTTTGGTTTTTCTTTTGAAAGTTCTATTACTTCCATTTTATCAAGCTTCTTTTGTCTTGATTTAGCCATATTAGCAGTAGCGACATTTGCTTTATTTCTAGCAACGAAGTCTTCTAGTCTAGCTATTTCTTTTTGTTGTTTTTCATATGCTGCTTCTAATCTCTTTTTATTTTCATCATATAGTCTCTTAAACTCATAATAGTCTCCAACATATCTTGTTAATTTTCTTTCTTCAACATGATAAATTAAGTTAACCACTGAATTTAAAAATGGTATATCATGAGAAATTAATATAAATGCATTTTCATAATTATTTAAATATCTCTTTAACCACTCTATATGCTCTTCATCTAAGTAGTTAGTAGGCTCATCTAGAAGTAATATATCTGGATTTTGAAGTAATAACTTTCCAAGTAAGATTTTTGTTCTTTGTCCACCTGATAAATCATCAACATCTTTGTCTAAACCTAAATCTAAAAGTCCAAGTCCCTTTGCTACTTCCTCTACCTTTGCATCGATTATGTAAAATCCATTATGATCTAGTAAATCTTGAATTACTGCTGTTCTTTCAAGCATCTTTTCTAGTTCTTCTGGAGTACAATCTCCCATTTTTTCATAAAGAGAATTCATTTCTGTTTCTAAATCAAATAAGTACTTAAATGCATCTCTTAGTGCATCTCTTATACTTTGTCCTTTTACTAAAGCTGCATGTTGATCCATATATCCAACTCTAACATTATTTGACCAAATAACCTTTCCTTCATCAGGCATAAGTTTATCTGTAACTATATTCATAAATGTTGATTTTCCTTCACCATTAGCTCCAATTAAACCAACGTGCTCCCCCTTTAATAATCTAAAGGATACATCTTCAAAAATAGCTCTATCTCCAAAGCCATGACTCATATCTTTAACTGTTAAAACGCTCATTAATTATCCTCCTGGTTATTAAGTCTATTTTTAAATTTAAATTTTTACTTCTTCATTTTCAATTAATATATTACACAAAAATAAGGTATGATTATAATCACACCTTATTTATTATAAACTATAATTCTACAAAATAAATAGATTTTTTAAAACAATTTTAGTATTCATATTCTTTTACGTCTTCGCAAATAGATATTTTTAATGTATTATCATCAATAACTTTCTTATAAGAGCATAAAAAATCATTTAATTCTAAATCGGTTAAATCAATTTTACCAAAACTTTTTAAAATAACATTTTCTCCTTCTGTTAATATTCCTATATTATTTTTATCATTTTTTATAAAATAATTATTAACAGTTGTTACTTTAATCCTGTCCTTATATTTTTCTTGAAAACTCATTGTTTTTCTTACTTTTTCAATATCTCCTGAGCCTGGTATAACATTGTTAAGTCCTAGTGATTTTATTTGCTCTTCTATAGCAGAAGCATCAAATCCATATCTCTCCATTAACTTAGTTTGCATTTTCAAAAACTTATCTTGTGATATGTTATTTTCCTCCATATACTCCATCATCTTTTTTGTGAAGTCTGCCATGTTTAATTTTCCAGAAGACATATCATAATATAAGGAATATATATACGATTCAAATTTATCTATATCTTTATCATTAACTTTATTTTTTAGCTCATTAAAATCTATAATCTTATCCATAATATACTCAACTCCTACAACTTTAATAGATGTTACTAATATTATACTATTACTATAAACTTTATTCTATTGACTTAATACAATATTAATATTTTTTTAAGAACACTTTTTTAACATTACATTTCTATTGCTTTAATTAAATTTGATTTATTAAATCCGTAAAATCTACTTACTTTGCAGCTTTAACTGCATTCCAAACATCTTCATATAGTCTTAACTTTTCTTGTGGTAAATATTTATAAACTTCGCATCTTTCCATAACTTCTTTAGTCATATATGCACCTTCATTGTTTTTAACTTCTTCTGGTTGCTCTTCCATAGCTAATTTATTTGGAGTAGTGTATCCTATTTCTTCTGCTATTTTATATGCATTCTCCTTGCCACTTACAAAGTTTATGAATTCTTCTGCAGTTTCCTTATCATTTGCATTTGCTGGAATTGCCCATGAATCCAACCAGTAATTTGCTCCTTCCTTAGGTATTACATATTCTAAGTTCTCATTTTCATCAGCTAAAGTTAATCCTTCCCCTGACCATATCATCGCAATTGAAGCTTCTCCTGAAGTCATTAAATCTTTAACTTCATCAGCGCCATATTTTAACACTAATGGCTTTTGTTCTATTAATAAATTCTTAGCTTCTTCAAGTTCTTTTTCATTTGTTGTATTTAATGAATAACCAAGCTTTTTAAGAGCCATTCCTATAGCATCTCTTTGAGCATCTAAAACAAATATTTGCTTTTTATATTTTTCATTCCACATTATATCCCAGCTATCAACTGTTTCATTAACTAAATCTTTGTTATATATTATTCCAATTGTTCCATTCATATAAGGCACTGTATAATCATTATTAGGATCATAAGGCTGTCCCATATCACTTTCATTCATTTCTTTTAAATTTGGAATCTTATCTTTATCAATTTTTTGAAGTAATCCTTCTTGTATCATTCTATCTGCCATATAATCTGCTACTAAAACAGCATCCCACTTTGTTTTTCCTGAAGATACTTCTATATACATAGTTTCCATGTCATCAAAAGTCTTGTAATTAACTTTTACATTATACTTTTCTTCAAATTCTTCTATTATTCCTTCCGCTATATTTTCACCATAATTTAATACGTTTATAGTCTTTTTATCACTTTTTTTACATCCAGTAAATAAAGCAAAAATAAAAATCATACTGCATATTAATGCAGAAATTTTTATAGATTTTTTCATTTAATTTCATCCTTCCATTATGTAATAGTTATTATTTTGCAATAATAATTATAAAGGTAATTTTATTAATTGCAAGTTAAAAATATCCAAGTATTGTTTATATTATTATAATATTAGTATTGATACAATAATAATACTTTTATTTCAATATTTAAGCAAAAAAGTATTAACTACTTATAAGTAGCTAATACTTTAGCAGAATTATATTTCAATTAATTTTGCTGTTACACCCTGTATTCCATTTAATTCTTCTTTTAAATTATTTATTTCTTCTTTTTCATCATGAATTAAATTTAAAATTACAAGTCCTGAATTTGCGCAAGAAGTTTTACTTGCTTCATGTAAACCTAATCTAGTTTGGATAATACATCCATATTTTGTTAACACTTCTTGAACTGTTGGTGCAATAGATACCCTAGGTTCTATTTTTATTGCCATAATAGTAAACATATTTATCCCTCCGTTGAATTCATCATTTTCTATATTATCCCACTTTAGCTTTGCTTATTCATAATAAATGAAATTTTTATTATATATTGAAATAAGAACATTTGTTCGATATAATTATTAAAAATACTTTTTTAAGAAGGGTGATATTTATGAATATAGATGAAAAACTTAATATTCTTTCAGCAGCTGCAAAATATGACGTATCTTGTTCTTCTTCTGGTTCAAAAAGAAAAAACTTAAATAATGGGATAGGAAATGCTGAAAGTAGTGGGATTTGTCATAGCTTTGCTCCTGATGGCAGATGTATTTCTCTTTTAAAAATACTTTTAACAAATTACTGTATATATAATTGCAAGTATTGTGTAAATGCATCTACAAAGGATGTTCCTAGAGCTATGTTTACTCCTGATGAAGTTGTATCCCTTACAATTAACTTTTATAAAAGAAATTATATTGAAGGATTATTCTTAAGCTCAGCAATTTTTAAAACACCAAATTACACAATGGAATTATTATTAAGTGTTGTAAAGAAATTAAGAGTTGAAGAAAAGTTTAATGGCTATATTCATTTAAAAGCTATTCCTGGTGCTGATGAAGCCTTAATAAAAGAAGCTGGAAAATATGTGGATAGAATGAGTGTTAATATAGAACTTCCTTCGGCATCTAGTTTAAAACTACTTGCTCCACAAAAAAGCAAAGAAAATATATTATCTCCTATGACTACTATAAAAAATTCTATTTTAGAAAATAAAGATTTAACTAAAAATATAAAATCAACACCACTTTTTGTTCCAGGTGGTCAAAGCACTCAACTTATAGTTGGAGCAACCCCTGAAAGTGATTATAAGATATTAAACTTATCTGAGAATTTGTATAATCGTTTTAACTTAAAAAGAGTTTATTATTCTGCTTATGTTCCAGTAATAAAAAATGATAAATTACTTCCTGATATTATCCATCCCCCATTAGTTAGAGAACATAGATTATATCAAGCAGATTGGCTATTAAGATTTTATGGTTTTAAAGCTAAAGAACTTTTAAAAGATGAAAATGATAACTTTGACTTAAATTTTGATCCTAAAACTTCTTGGGCATTATCTAATATAGATAATTTTCCTGTAGAAATAAATAAAGCTTCCTATGACACCCTTCTTAGAATACCAGGAATAGGAGTTCGTTCTGCAAGAAGGATATTAATTACAAGAAAAGTTCATTCCTTAACATTCGAGGATTTAAAAAAGCTTGGAATAGTTCTAAAAAGAGCAAAGTATTTTATTACTTGCAAAGGTAAGTACTATGGAGATGTTTCTTTTGATGAAGAAAAAATAAGAACTAGGTTGCTTTATATGGATAAACCTAAATTAGAAAATGAAAATGCAGAACAACTTAATTTCTTTGATAATATTTATCCTAAAAGTTCAAGTGGAATTTTATTGCCTGAACCAAAGAAAATAATTATACCTACAGATAAAGTAACTTCTATAACTGGAGAATTTTAAGGGTGGTGGTTTTTTTGTTGAAAATAGTATATGAAGATTCTTTTGAAGGATTTTTAACTGCAATTTATGATAGCTTTTATTGTAAAACTCAAATAGCATCAATTTGTACAAAATATGAAATAGAAATAGATCTCCTTTCAGAAGTTAAATACATAAATACAAACTTAAATAAATATTCTAAAGTAAAAAATGCTATTGTATCAAAGATTGATCATTTGGCATTAAATAAAATTTATAAATTATATTTATCTAATTATAAAAACAAAGGACTTTTATGTTTTAAATATTTGAAAATTGCATTTAAAATTGGAAGTGATATTCATAAGTACTTACATTTTGATGAAGTAAGAGAACTAGATTTAATTGATAGACGAGTCACTTTAGAAGGTCATAGATTTACTGGATTTGTACGCTTTATTTCTGTAAAAAATAAATTTTTATATTCTTCAATTGAACCTGATAGCAACATTTTAGAAATTATTTCTCCACACTTTCAAGAACGATTTAGTAATGAATATTGGATAATACACGACATAAAAAGAAATATTGCTTCAGTTTATGATAAAACTTCCTGGGAAATAAAAGAAATGGATATAGAAATTTATAATAATCTTAAAAACTATAATGATAATTTTCAAGATCTTTGGAAAAGCTACTTTAAATCCACTACAATAAATGAACGAATCAATCCAAAATTACAAAAAAGAATGATGCCAAAACGCTATTGGAACAATCTCACTGAAATAGAGTGAAGAGTTAATAGTTAAAAATTAAAGATGTTTTGCTCTGCAAAACTAAATTTAAATTAGTTCAAAGCACCTTATATTCAAAATACCTAAAAGATTTTTGCCTCAAATCTTTTACTTTTTCCCTTTTACCATTATTATAAATGATAAATATAAGTTGGCGAAGATAAATAGAATATGTGGAATAAGCATATAGCGAGCAATTAGAAGTACTTGGCGTGGGAAGAACTACTAGGCCTTAGTGTTGTTGGTTTGTTTGAGCGTAGCGAGTTTAACCCAAACTCTTGGTCTAGTAGTTCTTACAAGCCTAGTACTTCTTTGCTAAGCTATTTAGCTTATGGAACATATCTAGTTATCGCAGCCTTTATGTTTACAATTTATTATACAGTTGCTACTGCTTCTATTTCTATTACACAATCTTTTGGTAATCTTGCTACTTCAACACAACTTCTAGCAGGAGGATTCTCTTTAAAATACTCTGCATAAACTTCATTTACTTGTCCAAAGTCATTCATATCTTTTATGAAAACTACAACCTTAACTACTTTTTCTAAGCTACTTCCAGCTTCCTCTAAAACTGCCTTTACATTTTCTAAAGATTGTTTAGTTGCAGCTTTTATTTCCGTTACAACTTCACCTGTTACTGGATTAACTGGAATTTGTCCTGATGTAAATACCATCTCCCCTATTTTAATACCTTGTGAGTAAGGTCCAATAGCTGAAGGTGCCTTACTAGTTGAAATAATTTCTTTTTGCATTTTACTACACGTCCTTTCTTACTATTTTGTATATAATTTTTTTAAAAACTAATAATAAATATGAGCTTATCAAATTTACATAGGATATCTAAAACAAATTTCAGCATCTCCATAAAGTTTTAGATATCCTACAATCTAAATATACCTTTTTTTTCCTACAATTTCAATATGTAATCCTTTTAATATATTTTATAATTAATAGACATTTATTAATTTCTTAAGTAATGGTACAATTAGAATAATATAGAAACCATGAGGGAGGTAATAGATATGAGTAAAGATGTTAATATCGATTGGAGCAATCTTGGCTTTAACTATATTAAAACTGATTATAGATATGTATCAGTTTGGAAAGATGGAAAATGGGACGAAGGTAAATTAACAGAAGATAATATGTTAAACATAAGTGAGGCATCTACAGCTCTTCATTATGGGCAACAGTGCTTCGAAGGCCTAAAAGCTTACAGAAGAAAAGATGGTAAAATTCAATTATTTAGAGTCGATAGAAATGCATATAGAATGAATGAAAGTACTTCTAAATTACTTATGCCTGAAATACCAGTTGAAAAGTTCATAGATGCTTGTAAGCAAGTAGTTAAAGCTAATGAGCATTATGTTCCACCATATGGTACTGGCGCTACATTATATTTAAGACCATTTATGATAGGCATTGGAGATAATATAGGGGTTAAGCCTGCTCCTGAATATATTTTCTGCGTATTTGCAGTACCTGTAGGTCCTTACTTTAAGGAAGGCTTAACACCATGTAACTTTATGATAGCAGATTACGATAGAGCTGCTCCTTATGGAACTGGCGGACAAAAAGTTGGTGGAAACTATGCTGCTTCATTACATCCTCATAAAATAGCTGCTGATAGAGGCTTTGCAGATTGTATTTATTTAGACCCTGCAACTCACACAAAAATTGAAGAAGTTGGTGCTGCTAATTTCTTTGGAATAACAAAAAACAATGAATTTATTACTCCAAAATCACCATCAATCCTTCCAAGCATAACTAAATATTCCCTTATGGATATAGCTAGAGAGTATTTAAAAATGCCTGTATTTGAAAGAGATGTTTATATCGATAATATTGATGAATTTAAAGAAGCTGGTGCTTGTGGTACCGCTGCTGTTATAACTCCAATAGGTGGAATAGAATACAAAGATAAACTTCATGTATTCCATAGTGAAACTGATGTTGGGCCTATTACAAAAGAGCTTTATAGAATTCTTTGTGGAATTCAATTTGGAGATATTGAAGGACCTGAAGGATGGGTATTTGAAGTTTAATTTATAAAAAATAGCTAAGTTTCTTTGCTTAGCTATTTTTCAGTTTTATGAAAAACTCTCTATATCGATACATTTACAATAAATTTATTATCTCTTATCTCTATTTTAAACTTTCCATTTTGAGCTTCTGTTAAGCTTCTAGCTATATCTAACCCCAGCCCTGACCCCTCCGTACTTCTAGAAGCATCTCCCCTTTTAAATCTTTGAATAAGCTCCTTTTCATTAAGTTCTATTTTCTCAACATACTCATTAATAAATATTGTATTATTAATCTTATCAATTTTGTTATCATGATATTCAAATACTATAAATACTTCAGACTCTTTTGCTGAATATTTAATTATATTTGATATAACATTTTGATATATTCTAAGAGTCTTATCATAATCTGCATAAACAATAATTTTTATATATTTATTTTCCTCTACTTCTTTATCATTTAAAAATATCTTTATATTAAATTTAAGCTTAGCTTCTTTTATCTTATCTTCTAATTCAAATAGTGCATGATTTAAAACTTCTCTAAGATCAATTTCTCTAATATCTAAAACAATATTATTAGAATTAGCAATTACAGACTCTTTAAGATCATTAATTAAAATTTTGATCCTTTTAGCCTTTCTTTCTAATATGTCTATATACTCCTTCTTATCATCCTCAGTTAACTTTCTCTTACTTAAAAAATCAACATAATTTATTATAGAAGTTAATGGTGTTCTCAAATCATGAGACACATTAGTTATTAATTCAACTTTTTCAATATTTGATACTGCCTTATTATTTTCAACATATTTTGAAATAGTAACAAGCTCATCTATAGCCCTATTCATTATATTAAATTCTATACTATTAAGTAACCCATAATTGTCTTGATTTACTTTAAAGGAATGATATACCTTATCAAAGTTTCCATTTTCTAAACTTTTAATTACTTCATCTAAAGTTAAATTCAGATTTTCTACTATTAAGTAATTTTTTAATATACTTATTCCAAAATAAAATAATACTAGAATATTTAATACTATTATCCACCATAGTATTGTTGACTTTATATCTACTTCTTTCATAGTTAGCTGAAATATTATCTGATATAGAGTTATATAAAATATTATTGATATTGTTAGTTTTATAAATTTATCAAAAAGCTTTCCTCTATAAAAACTTCTTTCATAACCTTCAATGTCTTGATTTTTATATATTTTACTTTTCAATATTATTTGCAGCAATGATATTGCAACTATTACAGAAAAAACTATCCATGTTAATAAAACAATATATTTTGGTCCTTCTGTATTATAATTAGGTAAAAATTCTTCACCTGTAGTATTAACTAACTTTCTTACAACAAAATAATTTATAATAACTAATATCTTGCCAATAAAGGTTTCTATAAATACCTTCTCAGTTATCTCTTTTAATTTTATTATTTCCTCGTCCTTAATCCATCTAATTTTATAGTCCTTACTCCATAAAACTTTCTCTAACAACATTGAGTCACTCTCTTTTCTAAAGGTGCTTCCTGAATAGAATTAATACAAAAAGCTATTTCTACTTTAAACAAATCACCATCTATACTAATATTAAAATCACCCTTTTGTAATAAGATTAAGTTTTTAGCAATTTCTATACCTAACCCAGATACATCCTCTTCATTATTACTATTTATTATATATATTAAATCTTTTGGTTCTATATTTAGCTCTTTTTTTGAAGTATTTTTTATACATATATAGACCTTATCATTTTTACAATTTACATCTATATATACTCTACTATTTTCTAGAGAATGTTTTATAGCATTTTCAAGTAATATATCAAAAACTCTCCATAACTTTTCGCTACTACAAGAAATATATATAGTTTCACTTGGAAAGTTCTTTCTAAATATTAATGTGCTATTATGTATTTTATCCTCAAATTCAATTATAGCTTGTTTTAGAAATTCAATTATTTCTATTTCATTAACTTCTAAAAGCATATCTCCCGTTGCTGCTTTTGATGCTTCGAATAATTCTTCAATTAACTTATTTAGATTACTTGACTTATTCTTTAATAAGTCTACTATCTCCTTATTGTTCAAATCAATTTTTAACTTATTAATATTATCTAATATATCTTCTAATGGCTTGTTTAATTTGTTTGCTAAGTTATTTACAAGGTCTATGTTTACCATTTCATTCTTTTTAATATTATTTACTGATTTTTTCAAAGCTCTAGCTATTTCATTTATCTTCATTGTTAAATCAAAATACCTATTGTTTAAAAAATCTCCTAAGTTTTTTATATCAAAGACTTCTTTATTATTAATATCACTAGATATATTCCCTTTATCAAATTCATTTAGCCAATCTTCTATTCTTCTCCAAATCATGGCTATCCTTAGATTATTATTTATTAATTTACCAAGCATTAATGCATTTAATAATAATAATATTAAAATTATTGATATTATTATTTTATTATTAGGAACTCTATAAACAATAAAAAAGATAAACAAACTTATTAATAAAATAACTAAATACTTAAAATTTCTTTTATTTTTTAATGTAAATTCTCTACTTCTCAAACTTATATCCAACTCCCCATATTACCTTTAAATATCTTGGTTTTTTAGGATCTATTTCTATTTTTTCTCTTATTCTTCTGATATGTACCATTACTGTATCCGTGCTAAAACATGGCTCTTCCCAAACTCTCTCATATATTTCTGCCGAAGAAAAAACTCTTCCTGGATTACTTAGAAGAAGGTCTAATATTTTATACTCAGTTTTAGTTATCTTTATTTCTTTTCCATCTACTTCAATAGATTTTCTATTCTTATCTAACTTTATAATGCCATAAGTTAATATATCGCTATTTCTTTCTTTTACATAGTTACCCAAATCAACATACCTTCTAAGTTGAGATTTTACTCTTGCAATAAGCTCTAATGGATTAAATGGCTTTGTTATATAATCATCTGCTCCAATATTTAATCCTAATATTTTATCAGTATCTTGTGATTTCGCCGATAAAATTATTATCGGTATATTTTTATCCTCTCTTATATTCATAGTTGCTCTCATTCCATCCATTTTAGGCATCATTAAATCCATAATTACAAGATGAATCTCTTTATTGTTAATTATATTGAGTGCGTCTAAGCCATCATAAGCTTTAATAACATTTATATCTTTATTTTTTAAATATATTTCTATTGCATCAGTTATTTCTTTTTCATCATCTACAACTAAAACATTATATTTTCCCATAAAGTTTTTCCTTTCTTATATAAAGTACTATCTTATATTATTAATGTTAAATTTACACAAAAAAAGTTTATTAATTTTTATTCATAGGTAAATTATAACATTTATTGCTACTTTTTATAATAATAGATAAATATAAAATTATCCTATCTTATTTCTAAAAAATTTCTAACAATTTGAATATAAAGATTAGGACTATCTATATATCCAATAATTAAATAATTTTGCCTCTCTAGATTTTACTTCTAACAGCCATTTTTTGTTCATTGCTTACGATCATTTAAGTGTTTATATTTGCACATAGCTCTAATGGCCTTTTAGAGCTATGTTGCTGCCTATGCTTGTCACACAAAAAGAAAAGCGTAACTAATAATAACTAGTACGCTTTTTACTTAATTTAATTCTTATATTTTTTTAACTTCCTATATAATTTAAAAACATATTCTTAATTCAAAATTAAATACTAGATTAATCCAAAAATCTTTCTACAAAACAAGCTTAATAAGCTCTAAAGAAGATTCATGATATGAATATATCACATAGAACCATTGCTAATTAAATTACTTACTATACTTATCTATAATCTCCAAAAATTCCTTATTACCTTTTAAAAATTCCAGTTCATTATCCTTATCATTTTTAAGAGCATTTAAAAATATTGAAAGAAAAACCTCATTACTTTCACTTTTAGATTCTTTAGGTTTAATATGCTTATATAATCTAGATTTTGATATATCCCAAGGCTTTTTCAGTTCAGGTATCATTTTCTTTAAAGTAGAGATTAAGTTAGCTTCATCTTTTTGAACTGAATATAACTGAAAATATGCAGAATAAGAATTATAATCCCAAAAATCGTATAAACTTGTTGTCTTTTCTATAATCTCAGCAAAATATTTAGCATCCTCATTATTATTTTCCTTTAAGGCAATCTCTATCATATATGTTAGTGTCTTAAAGATATCAGTTGTCTTAGAAATTAATTTTTGTTCAAAAAGTTCAGATGCTTTTTCATACTCTCCTGATTTTATATAAAGATTACCTTGAAGCTGATTTTTATCATAAGTAATATTAGGAAGCTTATCAATACAATATTGAGCCTTATCATACTCTTCTCTTACTAAGTATTTGTTAATTAACCTAGAAGTTGCTTGATTAGCTATCTCTATATCATTACTATTTGAAATTTTTACATATAGTAATATCAGGATAGCTAATCCCCTTCTCCCACTTATTAACTGCAGGTGTTGATACCCCAAGAACTTCAGCAACTTGCTCCTGAGTTAATCCTTGACCTATTCTTCTTTCTTTTATAATTTCATTTATCTTCATATTAGCATATGCTCCTTTATAAATAGTAAATCAAAAGCTTTTGTTACTATTATTTTATCAAGTAAGACATATTACCACAATTGAGTTGTTGTTAATTTACTTACTAAGTAAATTAACTAACAGTTAATTTGATTGTGATATTTTTTAATTATAAAAAATAATTTATATTATATAAAGCATCATTATGAGTAAGCTGTAGGCTTATTTATCTTTAATACTATTCTTGTCATTTTTATTTTCATTAGCTAAGTCAAGTAAATTCCTCCGATTGTAAATTCCTAATATCATCACTAAGCTTTTCGTTAATATTTTCCGTCAAGTTGTTACTTATTCTTGACACAATTAAAATAAGGGTGAATGTTCATCCACCCCTTACTTCTCATTATTAAATCCATTAATATTAAATATTTATAAGTAATTCTGATTTCTTTTACAATAATATTAAACTGAAAAAATTAGTTTATAAAATCTAGTTTAAAATATTATTTTTCTTCTTTATTTCCACTAGTAATATAATAGTATGGCAATGCTAAAAATAACACCCCACCTATAAAGTTTCCTAGTGATACTAAAATTATGTTATATGAATATCCCGCTAAAGTTATTGTAGCTGGATCAATTAAATATCCCATAGCTAAAAATCCCATGTTAGCTACACTATGTTCAAATCCAGCTGTTATAAAGGTAAATAAGCACCAGAATATCATTAATATTTTAGCTGTTTCTTCTTTTAACTTATAACACATCCAAACTGCTAAGCAAACTAATATGTTACATAAAATACCTTTTAATATAAGCTGTCCTGCTGGCGCATTTATTTTAGTATAAGCATTATTTACAATAAACTCTCCTATGTATTCGCTTTTTCCATTTGTTAAACCAGCCTGTACAAATAATATTGCACCAAGCACCCCACCTAAAATATTTCCAATCCAACTTGCAAACCATACTTTTATGGCATCAACCCAAGTTACTGTTTTTTCTAAGGCACCCATAGTCATTATCATAGCATTACTTGTAAATAAATCTCCACCTGCCATTAATACTAAACTAAGTGCTACACCAAAAGATGCTCCCATTAATATTTTATATGTTTCTATACCATTATGATGCATAATACCGCCAATAGTATAAATAAGCATAATTCCTAAGCTTACAAATAAGCTTCCAAGCATTGCACTAACTAAGTATCTCCCCTTACTTCTTCTTAGTAATGCACTTTTAACCTCTGCTGAATGGGCTAAATTATGAATTTCTTTACTGTACATGATACACCCCACAATATTGTTATTTTTTTAACAAGTATTAACACAATACAATACATTTTTTACTAAGATATTTTACAACGAAAAACAAAGTTTTGCAACGAAAACTTTGTTTTTCTATTACTATATTGAAGCTTTTATTTAATTTCTTTTTTAATTTTATTTATGTAATATTCTCTTATTTCTTCATACTCTAATAACGCTTTCTTACTACTGGTAACATTTATATTGTTTTCTTTTATTGAAGCTTTCCACGAGTTAATTTCTCCGAAAATGTCCTTTTTTATATGATTACCAGGTAACATAAGTATTGGAGCTAATATTACATTTTTTGTATTATCATTTAATAATTTTTTGATAACATCTTCTTTTTTTATTTCACCTTCTAATGTACCTATATATACATTTTTATATCCATTCTCTATAAAAACATCTTTCAAAGTATTATATGCATTTGTATTTATAGTTTTAGAACCATGTCCTACTAGCACTATATTATCTGTCTTTAATAAATTCTCCTCTATTGCATTAACTATTAAATTGCATGATTCTTTTAACTGCTCATCTTTGTTACTCATAAGAACATTTCCTAAAGTAATTTTAGAAAAAGAATAATGATATTCTTTAATTATTTTTTCTATATTAGAATACTCACTACCTTCAATAACATGTAACGGCTGAATATATACTTCTTTATATCTATCATTGCTTAAGTTAAATAATACTTCTTCTAGTCTTGGAACTACCTTCCCATATTTATTAAATAATATATTTGATAACACACTTGAAGTAAAAGCCTTGCAAACATGGTATTTTCCATTTACACTTTCTTTTATTTCTGCTTCAAATTCTTCTAACTCTTGCAATCCTTCTAAGTTAGCTGTTCCAAAAGAAACAATAATAATTGCTTTTGACATATGCACCTCTCTATTCTATATTAAACTCTCTAAAAACACTTAAAAATTTATTTATATGCTCTTCTGTGTGAGCAACACTTAAAAATAAAGCTTCATATTGTGATGGTGGTATATTAATTCCATTTGATATCATATGGTTAAAATACTTTTTAAACATATTTTCATTGCATTTTTTTACGTCATCATATTTTTTAACTTCTTTTAAATCTGTAAAAAATATAGTAAACATTCCGCCCTGTCTGTTAATTGTCATTGGAATACGTTTTTCTTTAGCAATTTCTAATAAACCTTTTTCTAGCATTGATCCTAGATGATTTATTTTTTCATAATACTCTTCTTTATGTTTTTTTAATTTCTTTAAAGTTGCAATTCCTGCTGCCATTACAATAGGATTTCCAGACATAGTTCCAGCTTGATATACTTCACCTATTGGAGATAAACATTCCATTATTTCCTTTTTACCTCCATATGCTCCACAAGGAAGTCCCCCTCCCATTATTTTTGCATATGTTACTAAATCAGGTTTTGCTTTAAATAATTTTTGAGCTCCTTCAAAAGATACTCTAAATCCACTCATAACTTCATCAAATATTAATAGTGCTTTATATTTATCACAAAGTTCTCTTAAAAGATTCATAAAATCTTCTTCTGCTTTTATTACTCCCATATTTCCTGCTACTGGTTCTATAATTACCCCTGCAATATCATCTCCATATTTATCGAATAGAGATTTAATGCTTTCTTTATCATTATATACTGCTATAAGGGTATTTTTTATACTATCAGTAGGTACTCCTAGTGATCCTGGTATTCCATTTGTTAATACTCCTGATCCCGCCTCAACTAAAAATCCATCAAAATGTCCATGATAGCATCCAGCAAATTTTATTATCTTATTCTTTTTAGTATATCCTCTTGCTAATTTTATTGCACTCATAGTAGCTTCAGTACCTGAATTAACCATTCTTATCATATCTATGTTTTCTAAATTTTTGCATAAGAATTTAGACATTATTAGTTCTAATTCAGTTGGAGCTCCAAATGCAATTGCACTTTCTGAAGTTTCTTTTATAGCATTTACAACATCTTTATCAGAATGTCCTAATATCATAGGTCCCCATGCAAGAACAAAATCTATATATTCCTTACCTTCTTCATCTATTATTATTGCCCCTTTTCCACCTTTTATAATTGGAGGCTCCATTCCAGTATTTCTATATGATCTAACTGGAGAATTAACTCCACCTGGCATATACTTTTTTGATTCATGAAAAATAACTTGATTTCTCATAAAATTAATCCTCCTTTAACCATTTTGCTACTTCTAATGCATAATAAGTTATTATCATATCTGAACCTGCTCTTTTCATTGAAAGAAGCATTTCTAAAACTACTCCTTTTTCATTAATAAGTCCTGCTTCAGCTGCAGATTTTACCATCGCAAATTCTCCACTAACATTATAAGCACAAATTGGTACATTTATTTTATCCTTTGCTCTTCTTATTATATCTAAGTATGACATTGCTGGTTTGACAATGACTATATCTGCACCTTCGTTTATGTCCCACTCTATTTCCCTTATTGCTTCATCTGAATTTGCAGGGTCCATTTGATACGTTTTTCTATCTCCAAACTGCGGTGCAGAATGAGCAGCTTCTCTAAATGGTCCATAGAAAAATGATGAATATTTAGCAGCATAACTCATTATAGCTACATTTTCATATCCATTTTCATCTAATACTTTTCTTATATGCGCAATTCTTCCATCCATCATATCTGATGGTGCAACCATGTGAGCTCCAGCCTTTGCATGGGATAAAGCTATTTTACCTAGTACTTCTAATGTTTTATCATTATCTACTTCACTTCCATTTAATATTCCACAATGTCCATGACTTGTATATTGACACATACAAACATCTGTAATTACATATAAGTTTTTTGAAAGTTCTCTTACTTTTCTTACAGCTTGTTGTACTATTCCATTGTCATTAAAGCTCTCTGATCCACATTCATCTTTTTCATTTGGTAATCCAAATATAATTACACCTTTTATGTTAAGGCTTTCTACTTCATCTATTACTTCATGTAATCTATCTATTGACCAATGATAGTTACCTTTCATTGACGAAATTTCTTCTTTTTTATTTTCTCCTTCAACAACAAAAATAGGGAGAATTAAATCATTCGTACTTAATGTATTTTCTCTTACTAAATCTCTTATTGCTGTATTTGCTCTTAATCTTCTTCCCCTGTTTATCATTTTATTCACCTTTACTTTCTCTATATTTACTATATATTTCTACTATTTCATCTATAAATCCATCTTCAGAATGCTTTTTACACATATGTCCTTCTATAGAATTTGATTTTAAAGTCTTATATGTTTGAGGCCCTATAGCTATATTAAACTTACATTTAATTTCTTCTATACTAAACATATTTATCATATTATTTACAGTACTAGGACTAGTGTATAATATAAAATCTACTTCTTCAAATGCTCTTTTATTTCTTACGTCACCACAAACTGTGTCATATGTATGTACCCTATCGACATATAAACCTAACTTTTCAATTTCTTCTTTTAAATATTCTCTACTACTAGAGGAACAAGGGATTAATACCTTTTCTCCTTTAATTAAATGTGGCTCTAAAGCCTTAAATAAACCTTCACCAACAAATTCTCTTCCCATTATAAAGGCTTGAACTCCTCTTGCTTCCAAAGCTTTTCTCGTTGCTTTGCCGACTACTGAAAATTTTGCTTTAATATTTCTTATATCTACTTTCTTTTCTATAATATAATCAAAAAGCATATTAACACCATTTACTGAAGTTAAGATTATATGATCATAATTGCTCAATTTATCTTTAACTAAATCTAAATTATCTTTAGTTTCTTGTATTTTTATAGAGTTTATTTCTGTTATCTCTGCACCTAAATTTCTAAGCTTCTTCTTCAAGTTAGATGATTGCTCTCTTGATCTCGTTACACATATATTAAGACCAAAAAGAGGTTTCTTCTCATACCAATTTAGCTTATCATTAAGTTCAACAACATCCCCCATAACAATTATACAAGGTGATTTTAATTTAGCTTCTATTACTTTTTTCTCAATATCTTCTAGTGTTCCAACTACCTTCTTTTGCTTTGAAGAAGTTCCTCTCATTACTACAGCTACTTTAGTATTTACATCTTTACCATTATTTATTAATCTTTCAATGATATCCCTTAAATTATTTAGCCCCATCATGAAGACTAAAGTACCTTTTTCTTTAGCTATCGCTTCCCAATTTATATTTAATGTTCCTGCAGTCATACCTGTAACTATATGAAAGCTTTGTGCCATTTCCCTTTGTGTTATAGGAATACCTGCATAATTTAATACTGATATTGGTGAAGTCACTCCTGGAACTACTTCAAACTCTATATCCTCTTCAATTAAAGAAAGTACTTCTTCTCCACCTCTTCCAAAAACATAAGGGTCTCCCCCTTTTATTCTTCCTACAATATGCCCCTCTTTAGCAAGTTTTACTAATGTTTCATTTATTTCTTCTTGTGTTTTATAATGACATCCTGGTTCTTTACCACAATAATATATTTCACAATCTTCTTTTAAATAGTTAAGTATATTATTTGAAACTAATCTATCATATAAAACGGCAGTACAATCTTTTAAAACTTCTACTGCCTTTAATGTTAATAATTCTTCATCTCCTGGTCCAGTACCAATTATATAAACTTTGCTCATTTTAATTATCCTTTCAAAATCTTTTCTGCTAATTTAAATCCTAGTTCTATATTTTCACTTTTATTACCTAAGATATCTTTTTTAACAATTTTTCCTCCTACATCAAAGGTACCTATCATATATAAATCATTATTTTTTATTTCTGAGTAGACACCAATTACGCTATGGCACCCTCCATTTAGTTTTTTCATAAAGCTTCTTTCTGCTTCTACTGAAACTCTAACTTCTTTATTATCTAATCTTCTTAAATAATTGTTGAATTCACCATTTTTTAATGCTTCTATTCCTAAAGCACCTTGGCCTATTGCTGGTAAAAATTGTTTAGGATCAAAATAATCTGTTATTATATCTTCTAAACCTAATCGCTTTACTCCTGCTGCTGCTAAAATTATTCCATCCATATTTTCGTTTTTCATCTTTTCTAATCTTGTTTGGACATTTCCTCTTATTGGAACAATATTTAAATCACTTCTTAACTCTTTTAGCATTGAAGCTCTTCTTATACTACTTGTTCCAATAACAGCACCAGCTTTTAAATCCTTAAAATGAATACCATTGCTTGATACAAATATATCTCTAATATCATCTCTTTCAGGAATAGCTACTAGCTCAAAACCTTCTGGTAATTCAAAAGGCACATCTTTCATACTATGCACGGCTGCATGTGCTTTTCTATTTAAAAGTGAATATTCTATTTCTTTAACAAAAAGACCTTTTCCGCCTATTTTATCTAATGTTACATCAAGTCTTCTATCACCTTCTGTAACTACCAATAATTTTTTAGCACTTATATTATTTTTTTCTTTAATAAGTTCAATTACTTTATCTGCTTGAACTTGTGCTAATTTACTTTTTCTAGTTGCAATAATTAGTTCCATAAAATATCTCCTATAAATTTTTATATATTTTATTAGATACTTCTTTTCCAAAAAACATATCTATTACTATTTTGTCTTTTCCTTTTTCATATATGTATTTGAAATCTTCACTACATATAAATTTAATTATATCATTTTTGTTTTCTCTTAAAGATTTTGCTTGTTCCCTAATAAGAGATGAGTAACCAATAAAGTCATCATAATTCTTTAGTAAATCCAATATTTTTTCTGCTATCATTAATGAACCCTTTGGATTTCCATTCTTGGTATTTACTGAAAAGCTTATATTTTTCAACTCTCTTTGAACTGGTGCTACTGCCATTCCATTTGAATATTCAGAAGCAAATATGTATATTTTATACTCATCATCACAATCTTTTTTTATTTCTAAATTCTTATTGTAATCATCTGTTGCTATTATTATTAAATGCTTATCTCTAATAAAGTCCTTATTATATTCTCCTTTAATTAAATTAATATCTTTTAAATTTGAAAATTTATCAATAAAATTTAAAGATAAAACATCAACAATGCAGCCCTTATGTAAAAAGTTTTTTCCTTTTATATAGCCAACATTTCCTCCACCAACTATACCAACTCTTAATTTCTTAGACATTATAGAAAGATAAGTATAATTTAAAGATTCTTTAGGAATATCTTTTCTAGTATCTTTATACATTCTTCTCCTTGCCCCTTTAATTGTTCTTCTTTTAATACTTCTATTGCCCTATTAACATAGTAATCTGACGTACTCTTTATAAGTTTTTCTGCAATTTCTATATCTTTTTTATCATTACATTTATTCTTTAATGTAGTTTGCCTTTCTTTTATAACTCTAGAACTATTTTTTTTCATATCTTTGATAACATACGCTACATCTCTTATGTTCTTCCAATTAAAATAGCCTTCTATATATTCATTTATAATATTTTTAAACTGTAGCATTCTTTCTTTTCTAAGTTTTTTATTTTCATCATCCATTGAACTTATATCATCAATATCATAAAGATCTATCCTTGTATATTCTTTAACTTTTTCATCAACATCTCTTGGCAAAGCTAAATCAAATATTATTAGCTTATTTCCACTCTCTTTTATATGTTTTTTCTCTATAATTAAGTGTGGAGCAGAAGTGCAAGAAACCACACATTCCATATCATTTATTATATTTCTTCCATCTTCATAAGTCATTATGTTAACTCTTTTATCATCAATATCATTAACACTTTCAACTCTTCTAACTACAATATTCAATTCTTCTATATCATTAGAAAGAGCATATTTAACTACTAGTTTTCCTACTTCTCCATATCCTATAACCATAATTTTCTTTGCATTATTTTTTATTGCTTCATTAATAGCTATTGATGCAGAAGAAACTGGAATTTCATATAATTTCCCTTCAGTTCTAAATTTTTTGCCGCAAGTTATTGCTTCTTGAAATAATCTTTGCAAATCATGTTTAACTGATTTTAGTTCATCTGCCAAATGATATGCATCTTTTATTTGTCCAAGTATTTGATCTTCTCCT
Source organism: Clostridium sp. D46t1_190503_E9 (assembly GCF_015555225.1). NCBI lineage: Bacteria > Bacillati > Bacillota > Clostridia > Eubacteriales > Clostridiaceae > Clostridium > Clostridium sp. D46t1_190503_E9. The sequence goes on along the minus strand of NZ_JADNKB010000005.1, from coordinate 38,801 downwards.
AATATCTTTGAGTGGAATCCACAAACCACTTCCATCAAATGTTTTACTGTTTCCTTTTCATCTAAGTAGAAACAATAATCTCTTAAATTAATATTCCAATTTAGCACTTCAAAAATCTTTTTTAATCCTTCTTCTCCATTTAAAGAACCATTAAAATAAATTTCTGTTCTATTACAAGTGCTCAGAATAACAACCTCATCGAAATATTGAAGTAGCTCTTTTGTATATCCTTCTCTCTTTTTTTGAGACAAAGCTAACTTTTCTCTTATTTCTACTCCTGTATTCTTTTTAATCCCTAAAAGCTGAATCATAATTTTACTCCTAAATTATCTTTATTACTTCGTTTATTTTTATAATAACCCTATTATACTCTTATTACAAATTTTTTTGCACATTTCATATGTATTTTACTTAAATTAAAGTTTAAGACCGCTAAAAATAGCGGTCTTAGAAGTTTTACCATATTAATTTTACATATTTAACTAGTATTTTGTCTAATACTTTATACTAATTTTATTTATAAGTATTTACCTATATTAGTATCTTATTCCACTCCAATAGATATTATCTTTTAGAATAGCTTTATCTGAAAGTTCTACTCCTTCAAGAGCCCACTTTTTAAATTCCATAAATCCTGTTCTATCTACAATATATCCAATATGCTCTTTTCCACCTGGAGCATCTTTAGCAATATATTGTTCAACATACTTATAAGTATTTAATATTATTTTTATTATGCTTTCTTCATCTACCCATACAATAAAGTCTTCAGCTAATCTTGGATTTTTCTTTCCTGTTCTACCCATTATAGCTAATCTATAATATTTTTCTTTACTTCTTGTCCATGCTCCTGTTGGACAGTTTATAACACATTCTCCACAACCTATACATTTACTATGATCTCTTACTGGTCTATAGTTTTCTGGATGTAATGCTCCTGTTGATTTTTTCTTACAGGCTCTAACACATGCACCACATGATATACACTTATCTCTATCAAATTGTGGCTCTGTCATTCCTATTATTCCAAAGTCGTGCATTCTAGCTTTGATACAGTCATTCGGACATCCTGTTAATGCTATTTTAAAATGTAAATCATTAGGGAATATAGCTTTTTCTATCTTCTTAGCAAAATTAGTAGTATTATAATTTGCGTATGGACAGACTTTATTACCTATACATGCTGATACGTTTCTTGTTCCAGCTGCTGTATATCCCTTTCCTGGGATTTCTTGATTTATTTCTAATCCTTCTATTATAGGTTGAAGGAGAATGTTAACCTCATCTATGTCGTTCATATCTATGCCTGGGATTTCAAATCCTTGTCTTGTTGTTAAATGAACTGTTCCATCACCATATTTATCCGCAATTTCTTGAATTAATCCTAAGTATTCAGCCTTTAAGAATCCACCTGGAACTCTTATTCTTGAAGCTGTTATTCCTCTTCTTTTTGTAACTCTAAAGGCATTTTTTTTCAGCTTTTTAGTATTGATATCCATAGTGTCTCCTCCTAATCTATTAACTCTTTTCCTTTTGAATAATTAAATACAGGTCCATCTAAACAAATATATGTATCGTCTATTCTACAGTGTCCACATTTTCCTATTCCACAACACATTTTTCTTTCTTGAGAAATCCATATGTTTTCTTCCTTAATGCCAAGTTTTAAGAACTCTAATACAGTAAATTTCATCATCATAGGTGGTCCAACAACAACTACTTGTACATTTTCTTTATCTTTTATATCAAGCTCTGGAACATATTTTGTTACAAGTCCAACTTTTCCTTCGTAACCTTCTTTTGCTCCATCTACTGTTATTATAAGATTCATATTCTTTTCCCAAGCCTTTATATCTTCTTTGAAAAGAATATCTTCTGGAGATTTAAATCCCGAAATAAGTGTGAATCCTTTTGAGTCATCTTTATTTTCTGAGAAGTAATCTACAATTCCCTTAACTGGTGATAATCCTGTTCCTCCAGCAACAACAACTACTTCTTTACCTTTATAGTTGTTAATATCAAATCCATTTCCGTATGGACCTCTTAAGAATAGCTTATCTCCAACATAATTATTGAATATTTCATCTGTTACTTTACCTACTCTTCTTATAGTTAAATCAACATAATTTTCACCTATTCCACTTACTGATATAGGAGCTTCCCCATACTTTGGAAGTGATACTTCAAAGAATTGTCCTGGTTTTACATCTCCCTTAAAAGCCATTCTAAAAGTATATTCTATTTCTGTATGCTTAATAACTTCTAATATTTCTGATATAAATGGTATATACTCGTTTGTATTCATATTACTTCACCTCTTCCATAGCCTTTTCTAATTTATTAACACAACTTGAGAATGATATATATTCTGGACATGCATCGTCACATCTTCCGCAACCTACACACATATGATATCCCCATCTCTTTTTGTAATCATAAACCTTATGAAGAACTTTAAATCTCATTCTTTGTCCTTTTTCTTTTCTAAAGCTATGTCCTCCAGCCATATCTGTATATCCATCTACTTGGCATGAAGCCCAAACTCTTCTTCTTTCCCCTGCTTTTCCATTATCTTTGTAGAATATATCTTGCATTGTAAAACATGTACAAGTCGGACAGACGAAATTACATCTACCACAAGCTATACATCTTTCTGAATATTCATCCCATACCTTTGAATTCATAACTTTTAATTCTAAATTATTTGGTATATTAACTTTAACATCATTACTTTCAACAAAATCTGGACTTACATCTATTGATTCATTATTTAATTTAGTGAATATACCTTCTAATTCTTCATCTTTTATATCTAAAAATACTTCTTCACCAGATTGTTTAACATATGCATTATATTCATTAGTTTTATTTGTTTCCATACTTACACAGAAGCAGTTTTCAAAGCTTTTTTCGCAGCCCATTAAAACAAACTTAGCTTTTTCTCTTAGTTTCTTATAATATGGATCTTCAAATTTATTTCTTAAATAAATATCATCAATTCTTTTTAATGAATGCATATCACAACTTCTTAGGAATATTAGTATTGACTTTTCATCAACGTTTGGTTCTTTTATTTCATCTTCTGTAAAGAAAAATACTGTTTGTGTTATTGGTAGTAAAACTTCTTTATATGAAAACTGTGATTTTTTATCGAATTCTATTTCCTCAATTTTTGATATTTCACCATATCTAACTATATCAGTATCCGAAAAAGTTCCCTTTCCTTCGAAAACTTTTGGTGCATATATCTTATATTTTTTTGATAGCTCTTTTAATCCATTATTAAATTCTTCTACTTTAAGCTTATATCCCATCTTAAACACCTCTTAGTTTACTTTTTTCTTTCTAGATATTATGTAATAAGGTATTGCCATAAATACAATTCCTCCAACCATATTACCTAATGTTACCATTATAATGTTATAGGCATATCCCCCTATACTTACAGCAGCTCCAGCTGGTGATAGCAATCCTATAGTTAATAGAGTCATATTTGCAACGCTATGTTCAAAACCTGCTGTTATAAAAACAAATAAACACCAGAATATCATTATTAGCTTGGATACTTCTTCTTTGCATTTAAAGCTACACCATACAGCTAAACAAACTAACATATTACATAATATTCCTCTAAAAAATAAATCACTTGCTGGCAAAGACATTTTAGTAGCACTAGTTTTTGCTATAAATTCCCCAACTGGTCCATTTGCTAAACCAGCCATAAAAAACAATGATCCTGCAAGTATTGAACCTGTTAAGTTTCCAATAAAACTTACTATCCAAACCTTAATGGTATCTAGCCAAGAAACAGTCTTATTTAATGATCCAACTGCCATTATGAAATTATTTCCTGTAAATAATTCAGAGCCTGCAAATATCACTAGACTTAAGGCAACCCCAAATGATAATCCCATAACAATTTTTGTTACAGGCGAATTTGCCGAACTAAGCAACCCTCCAATTGTGAAAATTAACATAATACCTAATCCAACATAGATACCTGCTAACATTGAGCTAATAAAATATCCAAGTTTATTATTTTTTAAAAGTTCAACCTTAGATTTAGCAGCAGACGCAACCTTATTAAATTCTTCATTAAACATCATTTTTCTCCCCTTATGATTGTTATTATTATCACAATCTCTATGCTTAAATTATAAATGCTAATAAAAATAAAAACCGTGACTTTCATCACAGTTTTTATTTTTATTATCATATTCCTTTAAAAAATTTAGATAATTTATCTTTATCTTTTACTTTTATCTTTTTCTTTTCATATATTATTAAATCATTTTCTTGAAGTATTTTTAAAGCTCTAGAAATTGTTTCTCGTGGTGCTCCAAACATATCTGCTAAATAAGTTACACTTATATTTAAGTCTATAATAGTTCCATCTTGAACTTCTATTCCATAATCCTTAGATAACTTCCATAGCTTTGCCGCAACTCTTTTTTCAACCTTTATAGGAGTAGAATTTTTTAGCTGTCTATATAACCTTCTTACTTTTATACTTAAGGATGATATTACTATCTTTGTTAGTTCAAAGTCGCTCATCATAATTTCTTGGAACCTCATTCTATCAAATGATAAAACCTCAGCTTTTTCAAATACTTCACAGTTTATAGAAGCTGGTAAATCATCTAAAACTACTGCATTTAGTATAGACTCCTTACCTAATATAAATATTATCTTTTTTTGGGCTGACTCGTTTAATTTATAAAGAGCAACTTTTCCACTATATACTATATAAACTTTATTAATTTCATCTTTATCTCTAAATATATGACTGCCTTTTAAATAGCACTTACTTTCTCCTAATTCAGATAATGCATTTATTGTAGCCTTATCTAATTTATTGAATATCTCCATTTTGCCTAATTGATATTTTATTAACTCTTTCATATGTACGCACCATTCCTATAATTAAAATAATTATATTTAAACTATATATCAAATTTTATAAAAGTGCAAAAAATAAAGGAGTAATTATTCCCCCTTTATTTTTATCAAGTTTTATTATATTTATTATAAAATATTATTCTTTTATTGATTTATTAACTGTAACTACGAACCAGATCATTGCAATCCCAATCATAGCATGTCCAAGACCAGCTATATGGCTTAATCCAGCAAAATCAGTTCCTAATACTTGCATTATTCCTCTAGCTGTGAAAGTTCCTAAAACATATATTAATGATACATTATAAAATATCATCCATTTACTAAAATGTTTTATCTTTGATAATCCAAAATTTTTTTCTAAAAGTAACACTAAAATAAAGAAAATAAATCCTAATACTATTGCATGAGTATGTACAACTGATAATACAGTTCTTCCTTCAAATCCATTAAGCTTTGTAAACTCCCTGTAGAATACTCCCATGGCTAACCCCAAGACTAAATAAAAGATTGCAAAATTAAAATACTTTTTCATATTACACCTCCACATAACAATATAAATTATTAATTAATATTAATTATATAATATATTCTATCATTAATAATTTCAACCATAATTAAATTAATAAAAATGATAAAGCTAATAATACTTTTAAGCATTATTAGCTTTATCATTTTAAAAACTATATAATTTCTCTAAATCTAATTTTACATCTCCAGTTTTATATACTATGGAAGTATTTATATTATATATATTTTTATAATAAAGAATAATACTTTCTAAAGATTTCTGAACTGCTGAATATAAATTTAGTGGATTTCCTTCTTCATTAACCTTACTTTTACTTACTAAATTAATAAGCTTTGTATCTGTTGACGTTGTAAGTGCTTCTAAAATTAGAATAATATTTAAGTAATTACTACTTATAATATCTTTTATTTCATATTTATCTTCTAAGCTTAGATCATATAAATTATATATTACCTTAGGTTCTATAGATTTTAAAAGTAATTTTAAATGCTCTATGTTTCCATCAAATCTTATTATCGTAACTTCCTTTTCTATATCTTTTATTATATCTATTTCTTCATTCTTCATAAGTACTAGGTAAGTTTCAATATTCTTTAAAATAACATATTTAATAAAGTATATTAGAAAGTTATCTGAAGATCCAAATATAATTGCCCTATCTTTCATAAAATCCTCCATACATGCCTTTCTAATTTATTATATTACTATATATAACAAAAAGTGCCCTTATGAATTAATAGAAATTTAAATCATAAAGGCAAAGTAATTTTATATTTTGTATAAATAATCACTTTATATTTTCAAGTTTAAATGGAGTGTTTTGATATATGCAATAGTTTAACCAATTAGCAAAAACTATATTAGCACTTCCTCTCCATCTTACTATAGGAGTTTCTTTTATATTATCTTTAGGAAAATAATTTTTAGGGATATCTATTTTTATTCCTTTATTACAATCTCTTAAATACTCATTTTTTAGTGTATCTCTATCGTATTCTAAATGACCAGTAATAAATATTTGTCTTTTATCTCTTGTTGCAATAATAAATGCTCCAGCTTCTTCTGACTCTGATAATATTTCTAGCTCCTTAACTCTATTTATATCTTCCTTTGATGTAGTAGTATGCCTTGAATGAGGTGCATAAAAAATATCATCTAACCCTCGTGTTAAATCCTCACTGATTTTATTAATCTTGTGAGGAAATACTCCAAATATTTTCTTTTCTAAAGGCTTTTTATTTATATTGTAATGGTAATATAATGCAGCTTGAGCTCCCCAACATATGTGTAATGTAGAAAAAACATTCATTTTACTCCACTCCATTATTTCTCTTAGTTCATCCCAATATGATACATCTTCAAATTCCATAGTTTCAACAGGTGCCCCAGTTATTATTAACCCATCAAACTTATCATTTTTTACTTCATCAAAATAATTATAAAACTTTTTTAAATGCTCAATAGGAGTATTTTGAGACATATATGTTTTGGTTTGTATCAATGTTATTTCTACTTGTATTGGAGTATTAGATAGATATCTAAGCAATTGATTTTCAGCCTGAATCTTTATTGGCATTAAATTTAAAATTGCTATTTTTAAAGGTCTTACATCTTGTGTTTCTGCTCTTTCAATATTCATTACAAATATATTTTCATTAGATAAAACATTATATGCTGGAAGATCTCTTGGAATTTTGATTGGCAAATATACCCCCTCCTTATAAAAATATTAAATCATAAATTGTAAAAGTTTAAAAGTTCTTTAGTTCTTTATTTAACTATAAATAATATTATATTAATATAACTTTTCCTTTGACAGCTTGTCTGGTATTTCATATAATAGATAAAAATAACCTTCCTATAAGCCTGATAATATGGTTTGGGCGTCTCTACTATACTACCGTAAATAGTATAACTAAGAAGTTTTAATCCAGGTGAGGTTGTTTATTATTATATTTAAATATACTCAGAGGTGGATTTATGAATAAAAAAGATTTTATATCTCAAATTAAGGCTTCAAGTAAAGCAGAAATATGTGACTTAGTTATTAATAATATAACTATTGTTGATGTATTTCAAAACAGTTCTTTTATAAATAATGTAGCTATAAAAAATGGAGTTATTGTTGGCTTTGGTGATTATAATGGCACAGTTGAAATTGATGGTACTGGCAAATTTATTTGCCCTGGTCTTATAGATGCCCATGCTCATATCGAATCGTCACTAGTAACTCCACGAGAATACTATAAAGCTGCATTATTGCATGGAATCACATCTATAGTTATTGACCCTCATGAAATTGCTAATGTACTAGGAGACAAAGGTATAAAACTGATTATGGATCTTTCTAAAGCTACTCCATTTGATTATTACTTTATGCTTCCTTCATGCGTTCCAGCTACTTCTTTTGAAACTTCTGGAGCAATATTAGGAAGTGATGATTTGCATCAATTATATAATGAATCTAATGTATTAGGACTTGCCGAAGTTATGAATTTCCCTGAAGTTATAAATTGTTCTGATGATATGATTAATAAACTTTGGGATGCAAAATCAAATGGTTTAATAATTGATGGTCATTGTGCTGGATTTACAAATGATATGCTTAACGTTTATTCAACTGCAAATATAGTTACAGATCATGAATCGCATTTAGCTGAAGAAGTTATTGAAAGATTAAGAAGAGGCATGTATGTTCACATTAGAGAAGGATCTGTCGCAAAAAACCTAAAAGAATTAATAAAGGCTGCTTCTATTTCTAATAGTAGGAGAATTTGTTTTTGCACAGATGATAAGCATATAGATGATTTAATAGAAAATGGAAGTATTGATAACTCTATCAAAATGGCTATTTCTTATGGTCTAGCCCCTGAAACAGCTATTCAAATGTGTACATTAAATCCTTCAGAATGCTATAACCTTAAATACAAAGGAGCAATTGCACCAGGGTATGTAGCGGACTTTTTAATATTAGATGATTTATCTAATTTTAAGATTAACTCAGTTTATAAAAACGGAACACTAGTAGTACAAGAAAACACCTTGGTATGTGATGCATCTGCTACCCAATATGATTTTCCTAAATTAAATAACATCAATACGCCAAAAATTACTTTTCAAGATTTAGAAATAGATATAGAAGGAAAAACAAAACTTAATGTAATTAAAATTAATCCAAATAAGCTTGAAAGTAATCATGTAAAAGTTGATATAAGTACCTTAAAAGATACAAAATCATTTCAATCAGATGTAAATTTAGATTTGCTAAAAATAGCTGTGATTGAAAGACATAAAAATACAGGCAATATTGGCCTTGGAGTAATAAAAGGATTAAACCTAAAATATGGAGCAATTGCTACAACTGTTGCTCATGATTCTCATAATTTAATAACATGTGGAACATCTGATGAAGATATATTATTTGCAGTTGAAGAACTAAAAAAAATAAATGGTGGAATTATAGTTGTTAAAGATAAAAAGGTATTAGCATCAATTCAACTAGAAATCGCTGGGTTAATAACTTCAAGAACATCTCAAGAAGTTGTTGATGATTTAGCCAAACTACATTTAGCTATAAAGCAAGTTGCTCCAGATATAAATTTCAATCCATTTTTAACTTTATCTTTCTTATCATTACCAGTTATCCCAGAACTAAAAATAACTGATAAAGGATTATTTGATGTAAGTAAGTTTGAATTTATAGACAATGCTTATTAATGCTTTTCTTAGACATATAATTAAGAAATAAATTATAAAAATAGTCTATAGGATTATTAAAAATAAACCTATAGACTATTTTAATTTCTATAAGAAAACATTTTTCTTATAAACTCTTCATCTTGGTATAAACTATAAGTAATCATTTCTCCTTGAGCTTCTTTTAAATATTTATTCCCAGTATACTCATTATAATGTTTTGAATTAGTCTTAGTTGAATCATCAATTAATTTTATAAAATTTCCATTATAAATTATAGTTATAAATATAGGTTCTCCTTCTATTGTAAAAATAATAAGTTTAATAGCATCAGGTCTTTTTAACGTAACATTATCAAAAAAATCACATATTCGCACTTTATTATCAATTTTTCCTATAGAGTCTATTATTACATCAATGCTATATTTTTCATCTCTCCATAACATATTAAATATATAAATCACCCCAAACTCAAATACCTTCTTAATATATACTTATAATATGAAAAAAGATTTATTATGCACCTATATTAAGTTTACTAAACTATATTTTTTATTATATTAACCAATTCCTTAAAACTATTAGTTTGTACTTTTCCTTTATAAAAAACAATATTATTTACATTAGATAAGTTAAGTTCATTAACATTGACTTCAATAAGATTTCCTAGATCAATTTCATTTTCAACTAATACTTTAGGTAATACTGTTATTCCCAAATTTTTCTTTGCAGCCTCTATTAAAACTTGAGAGTTTACACTTGTCCAACTAGGATTAACTCTTATATCATGTAATAGTAAAGCACTATCAAAAATATCTCTAATAGAACTTCCCTTTTCTCTTAATAATAACTTTTCCTTTACTAATTCATTTAACATTATAGAGTTTTCTTTTACAAATTTATGTTTATTAGAACAAACAACTACTAATTCATAAGAAGAAAATGGAATTCTTTCAAGTTCTTCGTTATAAACAACACCCTCTATTAAACCCAAATCAATTTCATTCTTACATAACATATTTTCGATACTTCTTGCATTATCAACTATAATTTTAGTTGGAGTAGATTTACATACACCTTGAAATTTTTCTATTATAGTAGGTAAAATAAAATTTGCAATAGTCATACATGAACCTATCTTAATAACAGCATTATCTTCTAATTCTTTAATATTTTTATCTAAATCATCGTATAAGTCTAATAGCTTTGTAACTTTGGTAAGAAATAGTTTACCCGTCTCATTTAAATAAACTTTTCTTGAAATTCTATCAAATAGGGATACTCCTAAATAATCCTCTAACTCACTTATAGCATGGGAAACTGCTGGCTGTGTCATAAACAATTTTTCAGATGCTTTAGTGACACTTTCCTCTTCACATACTGCTTTAAAAATACGCAAATGCCTAATCTTCATTTTCCCTCCTAATTCATTACTAAATGTTTATATATTATATAAAATTATACTATTATACTTATCCTATGTCTATGCTATATACTTATATGCATAAGAGTAAATTATAAGGAGTGCATGACATGAAAATTAAAGAGTTTAAGCTATATTTTTCACTTTTTAAAGTAACATTTTTAGTGAGTTGTTTTAGTTTTGGTGGAGGATACGTAATTATTCCTTTATTAAGAAAATATTTAGTCGAAGATATGAAATTAATAAATAACGAAGAATTGCTTGATATGGCAGCAATAGCTCAATCAAATCCTGGAGCCATTGCTGTTAATTTATCTTCATTAATAGGTTACAATCTTTTAGGAATAAAAGGAACTATCATAACATGTATAGGTACAGTTTTACCTCCATTGTTAATATTATCCGTTATTTCTTTCTTCTACGAAGCTTTTAGAAGTAATATAGTTATTTCTGCAATTCTTAAAGGAATGGAAGCTGGTGTTGCGGCTACAATTGTAGACCTAGTTATTGATATGAGCCATGATGTGTTTAAAGAAAAAAATTTATTATTATCTTTTCTAGTACCGTTTTCATTTATAGCTAGCTTCTTCTTTAATATAAATGTACTAGCTATTATTATTTTTGGAGTAATAGTTAGCCTTACTCAAGTATATGTTAGGAAGAAAAAATTAGGAGGACTTAGAAATGATTAACATCCTTATCACCTTATTTTTAAGCTTTTGGCAAATAGGTTCCTTTAGTATTGGCGGAGGCTATGCTATAATGCCTCTAATTCAAGACCAAATGGTAAATAAATATGGTTGGCTTACTATTCAAGAATTTACTGATATTATTACTATATCTCAAATGACCCCTGGCCCACTATCAATTAATGCTTCAACTTTTGTTGGTCTAAGAATAGCAGGAATTTTGGGTGCAATATTAGCTACCTTTGCTTGCGTAATTACTGGTGTGATTATTTCCATTTTCTTATTTAACTTTTTTAAAAAGCATAAGGATATTGAAGAAATTGCAAATGTTTTAAAAGGTCTTCGTTCAACTTCAATTGGTCTTATTGCATCATCTGCTTCCTCTATAATTTTAATTGCATTTTTAGGAAGAACTACTTTAAGCGGAAATTTAAATAACATTAACTTAGTTGCTATCATAATTTTTTCTATTTCACTTTTTTTACTTAGAAAATACAAGTTTAATCCATTAACGATTATAACATTAACAGGACTCTTAGGTTTATTTATTTACATGTAACTATTGTATATCAATATAAACAATTATAAAAATAAGCCATAATAATGTATTTAATTTTAATTATTATGGCTCATTTTTAAATTTTAAACTCAAATTATTAATAGAATATTTTTATTTAAATTCTTTTACTATTCATATATAAAATATAAAGAAAAGTAGCTTCCTTAAAGTTACGTACATCAAACCCGGTTTCTTTCTTAATTTTTTCAATTCTATACATCAGTGTATTTCTATGAATATATAAATTTTTAGCTGCTTTTGTTAATGATAAATCACATTTTAATATTTCCTCTAAAGTTTGTGTTAATTCATGATTAAAGCCTTTAAATATATCTTTATACTCTTCTTTTAAATCATTTGAATATTCACTTGATAAATTAAATATAGCTTTCTCCAAATACATATCTTTAAGGCAATATATTTCAGGCTTAATTTTAAATTTTCTACCTATCTCAAGAGCTTGTACAGCTCCACTATATGCCCTTTTAAATCCATGAAAAGTATAATCTAAATCACTTATACTTATTTTTGCATTTACTCCTAAAGTTTGTATTATCGTTTCTTTTAATGAAAAGGCATGATCTTTTTCGTCCTCTAAATTTCCTATAACTATTATTCTGTCATATATCTCTCCAACATAAATATCATTTCCTACATATGTATCTCTTACTATTTCTAATGCTTCATCTTCTTTATTAGTCTCAATTAATAACATTTTATTTGATTTAGTTATTACAGATTCATTTAAAACATCCCATTGTTTTCTTGCTTCTAATAATTCCTTTATTATATTTTCTTTTTTAATACATTTATTTAATATATATTCAACCATAGGTATTATCTTTATATCATCTTGCTCTAATATAATTTTATATGCTTTATTATTAACAGATATTTTTCTCATCACCTTAGATTCCGTTGTAGGTAAATTACCATATATCTCATTATTATTAGCATCTAATAACCTCATTTTCACATTAGTTTCTTTACATACTTCATTTAATAATTCCACCATCGCTCCCATAAAATCCTCCGCCTAACTTGTAAATCCTTTTCATACTTATATTATATATGAAAATTCAGAGAATTAAATATTTTCTTTTCTTTTTATAATAATAATTTAACTAATAGTTATTAATACAATAGTATATATATGTAAAAATATCATATAATATATTTTTCATAACAAACAACTTTTTCTAAAATCTCACAAAAATTAGAGACTATAAATCTATAGCCTCTAATTTAAAATATTTTATTATTTATTTTTCAATATATATTTTTCTATTTCTTCTGCAACTATCTTAGCATGTGATGCTGCCCTAACTACAGTTTTAGCTCCAGTAACTACATCTCCTGATGCAAAAACTCCATCTCTTGTTGTATGTCCAACTTCATCAGTTAATAGAAGTCCCCATTTATTTGTTTCAAGCCCTGTTGTATTGGAAACGATATTGTTTTTAGGTGATTGACTAACAGCTATTATTATTGAATCACATTCAAATAATCCTTCTTTACCTTCAACCGTTACAGTACTTATCCTTCCATCTTCACCTACAACATTTTCTGTTTCTATATATTTTACTCCATCTTCTGTTAATTCTAAAGGAGACTTAAATAATTCAAATTTAATACCATCTGAAATTGCTCCTTCTAATTCAGCTTTTGTAGCAGGTACATTTTCCATACCTTTTCTATATAGTATATATACTTCATTAGCTCCATTTCTCTTTGCTGTTCTTGCTGCATCCATCGCAACATCTCCAGCTCCTATTATGCATACTTTCTTTCCTAAGTTATATACTTCAGGTGATTTTAAATAGTCAATTGCATAATGTACATTCCCTAAGCTTTCGCCCTTTATATCTAGAGTTTTTGGGTTCCATACACCAGTACCAATAAATATTGCTTTATATCCATCATAAAAAAGTTTATCTAAAGTTAATACAGGTCCAACTAATGTATTTGGCCTTATTTTAACTCCGAGTTCAATTAATCTTTCTTCATAATGATCTATAATACTCTTTGGCAATCTAAATTCTGGAATACCATATCTTAATACTCCACCAATCTTGTCATGTGAGTCAAATATAGTAACTTTATATCCTTTTTGTGCCAATATAAATGCAATTGTTATTCCTGCAGGACCTCCCCCAATTATTGCCACTCTTTCATCTAGTTCATTTTCTTTTTCAAGCCTTATATTTTCTAAATAATATTTAGATATGTGTCTTTCAATATCACAAAAGCTTACTGGTTCATCCTTAATTCCTCTAATGCAGTTTCCTTTACATTGATCCTCGTGAGGACAAACTATAGAACATACTAAAGATAAGGGGTTATTCTTAAATAGTATTTCACCTGCTTTTGCTATTTGTCCCTCTTTAAATAACCCTATTATTTCTGGTACAGGAGTATCAATTGGACAATTTGCTTGGCATTTTGGATTTTTACACATATAACATCTATTTGATTCTACAACTAATTCTTTCATGATTATATCCCCCTTTTTTCCTTTGTTAATTTAAGCTTCTACATTATATCATCATTTTTAATATTAAACAAAGACAGGCTTCTTTCTAATATTCCATTTAAATATGCTAATACAATACCATAATTAGTTATTGGAACATTTTTTTCCTTACATTGCTCTACTCTATTAATTACAGTTTTTCTATTTATCATACATGCTCCGCAATGAATTATCAAATCATATTTATCTATATCTTCAGGGAAGTCATGGAAAATACTATAATCATATGTTAAATCAGCACCAACATATTTGTTTAATAGCTTAGGAATTTTAACTCTTCCAATATCTTCATGTGAAACATTATGAGTACAGCTTTCTGCAAATAAAATTCTTGAGTTCTTATTTAAATCTTTGATTTTTAAAGCACCTTTTATAAACTCTTCGAAATCTCCCTTTTGTCTTGCAAATAGCATTGAAAAACTTGTAAGCTTAATATTTTTAGGAACAATTTTATCAACTTCTTTAAATGCTTGAGAATCTGTTATTACTAAATCTACATCCTTTAATTCTTCAAGTGCACTTTCAAGCTCTGTATCTCTTACAACGTAGCTCTTTATACCGTGATCTAAGCAATCTCTTATACATTGTACTTGAGGTAAAATTATTCTTCCTTTAGGAGCTTCTGAATCTATCGGTACAACCAATATAATTTTACTATTATAAGGAAGTAAATCTCCTACTATCGGTAGTTCTTCCTCTTCTTCTTTTAAAATTTCTATAAGTTTCTCCTTTAGTAATTCAATTCCTTCACCTGTATTTGAGGATAAAAATATCGAATCTTTAAATTTAGTTTGTAATTCTTCTAAGATATTTTCATTAACACTATCAGATTTATTTATAACAACTACATAAGGTATATTATATTTTTTAAAATTTCTTTTAGCTTCTTTAAATTCTTCTAAATCAATATCATTAATATCAAAAAGATAAATTGCTACATCAGTTCTTTTAAGTATATCTAGAGTTCTTTTAACTCTTACTTCTCCAAGTTCACTTTTGTCTCCAAATCCAGCTGTATCTATAATTAAAACTGGTCCAACTGGTATAAGCTCCATAGCTTTTTGTACTGGATCTGTAGTTGTTCCTTCTTTTTCAGATACAAGCGAAACTTCTTGTCCTAAAAATCTATTTATCAAAGATGACTTTCCTGCATTTGTCTTTCCAAAAACAGCTATATGTTTTCTATTAGCATTTGGTGTTGAATTCATACAGTTATCCTCCTATAGATATAAATCTCTTTCTCCAGCTCTAAGTCTTTCTAAGTTTTTATCTAAAAGCTCTTTTATGTCATCTCTCTTTATTCTTTCTCTCTCAGTTTTTATAACAGCTTCAGCTTTTTCTAATATTTCCTTATCACCATAATCTATAGCAAATTCTAAAAGAGTTGTCATTGCATTAGGCTCACACACATTTTGAATTTCACCACTCTTTGCAAGCTTCATAAACCTTTCACCAGTTCTTCCTCTTCTATAGCATGCTGTACAGTAGCTTGGTATATATCCATCATCTAAAACAGATTTTATTACTTCTAATGGAGTTCTATCATCTGATGTCTTAAATTGAAGAGTTTCTGTACCCTCTTCCCTTTCCTTATATCCCCCAACTCCAGTACTTGAACCTGCACTGATTTGAGATACACCACATCTTAATAGCTCTCTTCTCATTTCTGCTGTTTCTCTTGTTGACATTATAATTCCTGTAAATGGTACAGCTATTCTTATAATTGCAACTAACTTTTTAAACATTTCATCATCTACTAAATTAGGGAACTCTTGTAGTGTTACCCCTGAAGCTGGCTTTAATCTTGGCATTGAAATTGTATGGAATCCAACTCCATATTTTTCTTCTAAGTGTCTATTATGCATCATAAGTCCTATTACTTCAAATTTAGGATCAGCTAGTCCAAATAATACTCCTGCTCCTACATCATCTATCCCTGCTTCCATTGCTCTATCAAATGCAGTTAAATGGTAATTATAATCTCCTTTTAATGATTTTGGATGCATTTTATCATAAGTTGGTTTATGGTATGTCTCTTGGAATAATATATAAGTACCTATTTTAGCTTCTTTTAGTCTTTTATATTCTTCTACAGTTGTTGCAGCTATATTAACATTAACTCTTCTAATTTCTCCATTATCATTTTGAGTTTTATAAATAGTATCTAAGCATTCTAATACGTAGTCTATTGGTGCATTAACTGGATCTTCTCCAAGCTCTAATGCTAATCTCTTATGTCCCATTTTTTCTAATATTTTAACTTCTTCAGCTACTTCTTCCATAGTTAATTTTCTTCTTCCAAAGTCATTACTTCTTTTATATCCACAATAAACACAATTATTTACGCAATAATCGCTAACATATAACGGTGCAAAAATTACTACTCTTTTACCATAAATTGAATCCTTAATTTCCCCTGCTAATTTGTATATTTCTTTTAAATCTTCTTTATCCTCTACTTGAAGAAGAACTGCTATATCTTCATAAGATAATCCCGCTCTTTTTTTAGCCTTTTCTAAAACAGCCTTTATATCCTTACTTGTTGCTCCCTTTGCTTCTTCTAAAATTCTTTCAATATACTCATGATCAATAAACATATAAAACACCCCTATAATCTATAAATTATTTATTCAATTTAATTATTTGTATATTTTCGCATTGGATTCTATTATCGATAACTTCAGTAAATTTATTAGCATTTTCTTTTCTCCATGCTACATTATCTCCTCTTGTTACCTCAACCTTAAATCCAGCTTTATTTATCCTCCCCTCTATGCATTTTCTGCATTCTGCTGCCTCATCTCCAGTACATATTTTGCCATCATAAAGTGAATACTTTTCTCTGACACTTGTTGGCGAGAGATTTGGCATAACCACATTCCCTCCTGCTTTAATTCCCTTTTCTCTACCTGTTGGATCAATACTTCCAAGAGCTGTAGTAGAAGGTAATAAAACATTTGGTAATAAAAGTCTTACTAAAGCTAGCATTGTAGTAGTTTTCTCAACAGTTCCTGCCTTTTCATCCTTTAGTGGAGTATCCTTATGAGGTATAAACGGCCCAATTCCACACATGTGTGGTTCTAGCTCTTTAACAAATAATAAATCGTTAACTAAATCTTTATTTGTTTGTTCTGGAAGCTCAACCATAAAGCCTGCTCCTATTTGATATCCTATTTCTTTTAAATTTCTTAAGCACTGTCTTCTTTCTTCAAAGCTAGCTCCTGGATGTAATTTTTCATAAAGTTCTTTAGTAGCTGTTTCATGTCTTAATAAATATCTATCAGCTCCTGCTTCATACATTTTTTTATATGAATCATAGCTTCTTTCCCCTAACGATAAGGTTATAGCATTGTTTGGATATTTATTTTTTATCATCTTTATTATTTCTACCATTCTTTCATCGGTAAAGTAGTCATCTTCTCCACCTTGAAGTACATAAGTTTTATATCCAAGTCTATCTCCAATATCCACGCATTCCATAATATCTTCCATTGTAAGTCTATATCTATCAGCATCTTTATTACTTCTTCTTATACCGCAATATACACAGTTTTTTTTACAAAAGTTTGTAAATTCAATAAGTCCCCTCATATAGACTTTATCTCCATAAGTTTTCATTCTAGTTTCATGTGCTTTTTGTACTAGATAAACCTTATCATCTTCACTTAAATTATCTAATAAAAATAATAACTCCTCTCCACTAGCATTGTTAAAGTTATAAAGCTTGTCTATAATACTTTTAACTTGCATATACACTCCTCCAAATGATATTTATATCACTATTTGCAATAAATTTATGTTTAGCTATGTACTTATAATTATTTTTCTTATTACATCTCTTTTTTACTAATTGCTGTTTTAACTGTAACTCCTTCAATGTTTCCAAGCTTTCCTGTTAAACTATTAATTTCATTTAAATCACCTGTAACAACTATAGATATAATTGATATGCCATCTTCTAATGGTATTCCCATCCTTCCCCTAATGTTTCCTCTAAAACTTGCAACAACTTCATTAAATTCAGCATTACACTTACTTGGTTCTTCTAATATTGCACTTATTACACCTATCTTCATATCTTATCCCCCTATTTTTTATTGCTACTTTAACATTATCATGCTAGATTAACAATAATTCATTTTACATACAGATCTTTACATAATAAATTAATATATTTCCTCAAGATTGGTATACTAAAACATTGTATAATTACATTCTTTAAAGTTTAAGTTTCATATTTTCTTATATATTAAAAAGAGCCTATTTTCTTAAATACAAAGAAAATAGGCTTATTATATTAATAATAAAAATTACAGTAGTTTAGAGCAAAACAAAATAAACTAAGCTTGCAACTTAATTTTATAATTTTTATTATTAATATACTATTTACTATTCTCTTTCAAATCAGATTTCTCTTTTTTGTTAGATAATAACTACTTATTTTAAATGAATATTTCAACATATGAATAAAGATCTTCTCTAAACAAATGAACCAATATTCACCTTTCTATTTATATGATAATTATTTAACTTTATGATGTCAATAGCTCTAATTTTATGCAATACTAAAGTTATACTTTCTTTACATTAAAAATAAGAGCTATATTAATCAACATAGCTCAATTTTTCATCAAATTTTATATATTAATATACATTAAAATTTTTTCTTTTTCTCCTGGTGCTAAATCACAGTCATCGACTTCATTTATGCTTAACCATTTACCATCAACTATATCATTTCCATATGTTACTCTCTCTTTAAGTTCTCCTTTGTAAACTGCACACAACTCATCTCTCTCTTTATTTAAAACTTCCCCTATTCTTTCTAAATTAAATATTATAGATTTTAAATCTTCTTTTACAGCTCTTGAAACACATTTTTCTTCTGATTCTTTTCCTCTTACTTTTTTACCAACACTATACCAAAGTTTTGGTTCATTTTTTTTAGTCTTTCTTTGAACAACAAATACGTTGTTAAAATCATCTTTAATTATTATTGAGCACTCTGTAACTTTAGCCATTAACGTTTCCCCCTTAAGCCTAACTCTTTATGTTTGTATTAATATTTTATTAAAGGTGATATAAAAATTACTCTAAGAATCATATTAATATTCTACCTCTATTATTCTACAAAAACCGAGATTTACCTTTAGATATTTTTACAAAATTTATTTTTTTATATCTATCAAATATGACTTTATTATAGCTAAAAATTCTCTAGAATACATAACAGGAATTAGGACTGGAAGCGTGCTATTTGTATAAAAGCTGATATTACTATATCCTAACTTTTTAGCTATCATGTTACTTCTAAATGCATGAAAATCTGATGTTATTATCTTTACATTTATATCTACTATATTCTTCTTTGTACAATCTTCCAATACTTCTTTTGAAAATATTAAATTTTCGTTTGTACTTGTAGATTTATCTTCCATTATTATTGATTCTTCTTTTATCCCATTATCCACCAAATACTTTTTCATTGCTTGTGCTTCTGATATATCTTCCCCTCTTCCTTGTCCTCCAGAAACTATTATTTGAACTTCTTTATCTTGATTATTAACATACTCAATAGTTTTATCTAACCTTTGCATTAATGTAAGACTAGGCTTTTCTCCTTTAATACCAGCTCCGAGAACTATAACATAATCTGAATAGATTTTATTATTTTTAGGGAATATAACTATTGCACTTTCTATTATTATAAAAATTAATAATATTATTGCTATAAAGTACCTTATAATATTAAACATTCCTTTAATACTTTTTCTTCTATTAATAAATTGTTTCATTTTTTCTTTTGTATAGTGATAAATAATTAGAATAATTCCAATTCCTAAAAATACTTCACTGAAACTAATCTTCCCAAAGATTAAATTAATACTTATAGAATATATAACTATGAATATTCCAATTATTAAATCTATTTTCTTAATTATTACCTACTCCTTTCAATTTAGAAATTATTTTATAATGATACTTTAATTTATATATTTATTTATGAATTATACCTTTATATGAATATCTAACTTTATAGTATCACATTTATCGCCCTTCATGCCCAATTAATCCCAATTTTAATTTATTTTTAAGTATTAAATAAAATTTTTCATTCATCAGAAAATAATAACTTTATGTAATATTTTTAGAAGATTAACTTTGTATGATTTTCGAACATAAAAAAGATAGGTAAGATTAATCTTACCCATCTTAAAGTTAAACTATTTTATTGGATTGCCATCAAAATCTGTGTATTCAGCTCTATTTTCATCATTGCCTACATTATCTTGATTCTTATGTAACTTTTGTCTTCTTGTACCTTTTTGCAAAGGATTTATATCTTTCTCATTCTTTGGCATATAAAACACATCCTTTCAAAAGTATTTTATACCCTAAATAAAATTTAATACATCAAATATTTTACTTTATATATTAAAGCTCAAATTCTTCGATTTCCACAGAATATGTCCCACAATTTTTACAAACTATAACTGTAACTAAATAACTTTTATCAACTATTCCTTCTCTATTTAATCTAGTGAAAGATTTTTTTCCGTACTCATTATCGATACTACTTGTCACAAATTTATTATCTTTTCCATATGCATAAAAATAGAACTCTAAAAAGTCAAAAACCTTCTTTTTTTCTTCCTTTCCAGCTTTGCAATTACTGCAACAACTTTCATAATATGCATTTTGAAAATCTACTTCATCACTATTTGAAAGTAGTTCCAATACCTTTTCTGCATCAATTTCCTCTAGTTCTTCATTTTCATCATTTGCAAAGTACTCTAAATTATCTTCTCCTAAAGTATATTCTTTTTCATCAAATTTGAATTTATATACCATTTATATCTTCCTTTCAACATTAAAAGTTTTATTTTACTTCCTTAAGCTATTCTAAGACTAATCTTAATTAAATGCTAGCAATTTGTAATATTATTTAATTAAAGATATAATCTTTATGTTAGTTTATATATTATATCATAATTAGACAGTAAAGGAGAGTCAAATGGATAGCAATCTATCTTTAAAAAGACAATTTTTTAAGTACTTAGTTCCATCAGTTACTGCAATGTGGATATTTTCATTATATACAATGGTAGATGGTATTTTTGTTAGTAGAGGTGTTGGAGAAACTGCCCTTGCAGCAGTGAATATAGCAATGCCTTTTATAAACTTTATATTTGCAATTTCTATGTTATTTTCAACTGGAGTTTCCACCATAATTTCTATTTATATTGGAAAAAATAATATTAAAAAGGCCAATGAGTTTTTTTCTTTTAATTTATTTTGTATGCTTACTGTATCACTACTTATAACTTTAATATGCTTATTAAATTTAGATAAGATATCTTTTTTCCTAGGCGCTACTGAAAATACTCTCAATCTAGTAAAAGATTATTTAAAAATAATTATAAGCTTCAATGGATTTTTCATAATTTCTTATTGTTTAGAAGTATTAACAAAAGCTGATGGCTATCCTTATCTTGCAATAATAGGTATGATTATTTCTGCGTTTACTAATATAATATTGGACTTTTTATTTGTTATTGTCTTAGATTTTGGTATTAAGGGTGCTGCATATGCGACTATTATTTCTCAAGGAGTATCTTTTATATTCTTTTTATCACATTTTATGAGTAAAAAATCTAAACTAAGTTTAACTAAATTCAAGTTTAAAGTAAAATACCTAAAAAGAATATTATCTATTGGATTTCCAGATGCAATAACAGAACTTACTTCTGGTATTGTTATACTTCTTTTTAATCAAACTATATTGAAATATATAGGAGAAAATGGAATCGTTACATATAGTATAATTTGTTACGTAAATACTTTAGTAATAATGACTATGATAGCAATAACACAAGGAATACAACCATTGTGTAGTTATTATTATGGAAAAGAGGAATTTAAAACAATAAAAAAATTAATAAAAATGAGCATAAAAGCTATTTCTATATCATCTGCTGCAATATTTATAATTTGCATGGTTTTTGCTAAAGAAATTGTTTATATATTTATAAAGAATTCTTCATCATCTTTATTTACATATTCAATTTCAGCATTTCGTTTATTTTCTTGCGCATTTTTAGTTCTTGGCTTTAATGTATTAATTTCTGGATATTTTGCTTCTATAGAGGAAGCATTTAAAGCAACTATGATATCTATATCTAGAGGACTTATTTTTATTTCCTTATCTTTATTTTCCTTATCATTTTATTTTGGTGATACTGGAATATGGATTGCAACTTTAATTTCAGAATTGATTTGTCTTTTATTATCTTTATATTTATTATTAAGAAGAAATAAGATAGCAACTTAATTTAAACATAAAAAGAAGATAGTTGAAATTTTTTCTCATCTATCTTCTTAGTACTTAAATTCTTATCAATATTTCATTAATATCTTCACTTACCTTAAGTCTTTCCTCATGAATCCATTTGAAATCAAATTCTAAATTAAATACCTTGCAAAATGAATAGTACATATTTATCCTTTGATAATAGCATTCAAGCTCATCTAAATTTCCCCTAAAACATTGAGGTCTACTTATTACTTTATTTTTCAACACAAATAATTCCTCAACATAATCTAAAAATGAATTCATAAGCTCATCTTTTGATATATCGAATGGTATTTTTAATAATTCCCATTGTATTTCTTCCTTCAATTTATATTTTTTAATACTATCTAATATAATTAAATATTCATTTATATCCATTTTTCTATAATAATCTATTGATTCTTCTCTTGTTGCCCATAAAGCTAGTTTTTCATTTAGTGGAAGATTTTTAATGTTTAAAATAGCTTCTGATGGTCCTAAAACAGCTGCATTTATTATTTTATCATTTTCTTCAAGCTTTTCTTTTATAAACTTTTGATTATCTCTTACTGTAGCAACATAGCCAACTTCATAAATTCCTTTTCTTCCTGCTCTGCCTGCAACTTGTTTTACTTCTTGTGAAGTAAGATACCTAATTTCCTCTCCATCAAATTTTTGTATATCTAAAAATATTATTCTTTTTATAGGTAAATTAACTCCCATTCCTATAGCATCTGTTGTTATAAGAACTTTATTTTCCTTATTAATAAACATATCATATTGTTTTCTTCTTACCTCTGGTGGTAAATCTCCATATATTATACTAGCTTTTATTCCCATATCTGAATATTGCTCTGCTATTTGTAATACTTTTTTCTTAGAAAATACAACTATTGCATCTCCTTCTTCTGCATGATTGTAATTAAAATTACTTTCTTGAATTTCTAATGGAATACTTCTTTTATATTCTTTAAATTCATAATCATCATTACAATCTTTTATTATCTTTTCAACTATTCTCTTTGCATTCAATGCACCACAAATATGAATTTCATTACATCTAAGTCCAAGTAAGGCTCTTGTCCAAGCAGCTCCTCTTTGCGAATCATCTATCATTTGAATTTCATCTATAATAGCTATATCATATTCTTTTTTTAAATCTACTTTTTCTATTGTACAAGATGTATGAGTAGCTCCTTCTTTTAATATTTCTTCCTCTCCTGTTAACAAGTTACAAATAACTCCACTATTATTTAATTTTTCATAGTTTTCTAATGCAAGAATTCTAAGAGGAGATAAATAAACTCCATCTTTTGCTACTTTTAATCTTTCCATCGCCGTATAAGTTTTACCAGTATTGGTTTCACCTAGGTGTATATATATCTTTCTCTTAATATTTCTTGCTAACCTATATTCATCTTTGGGATTGTCTGGGAAGTTTTCTTCAAATTCCTTAGAAATTAACTTAGGAATATGCTGTCTTGTTAATACAGACATAAACCCTGAATTTATAAAGCTATTATAATTTCCCCTTATTACTTGGTAGAAATCAAAATCTGTATTATTCTTTTTATTATAATCATCTAATAATCGCTTAGATATATACTCTAAAAGCTCCTCATATCTTTCATTTATACTTGAAAAATCCTTAAATCCTTCACTTTCCATATCTTTAAGAAGTCTTATCTTTTTCCTTAAAGAAGATTCTTGTTCAATTAAAGCACCTACTTTCGAGTTATGAGCTATTTCCTCTATTTGATTAATCTGCGATTTTAACTTTTTAAACTCTCTTTGCATTGCATTCTTTTTCACATAATCACCTCTCGCCTTAAAATCCTGTTGTAAAAATCCCATTTATAAATTATAATAACTTGCTCTTTGATATATTTCTAGTTTATATTATTTTAGCAAATATTATTATATTTATTGTATCATATTTACTTTCTAACAAGTTTTATTAGCAATTTTTAAACCTTAGCTTATTATTTATTAATAATTACAATAAACTTTATATATTTTTATATTTTCTTAAGGATAAATTAAGCTTTATACTATATAATTTATATATATTTATTTAACCAACTTATTTTACGCTTTTATTTTGCTTATTATTTATTATTTATTATTTAATATTTATTCGGGGGATGATTTTACAAAATGAAAAATAGAGATATTTATTTAGTCTTTTCAAATACTGGAACACTACTTTCAAAATGTATTAATTATTATACAAAAGATCCATATGTACATGTTTCCTTAAGCTTTGATAATTCATTCAAAAAAATGTATTCATTTGGACGAGTTTTCCCTCAAATTCCTTTTATAGGAGGATTAGTTGAAGAAGACTTAAAAGATGGTGTTTATAAAAGATTTGAAAATAGTAAATGTGTTATTTATAAGATTAGCATAGATGATGAACAATATAAATTATTAAATGAAGAATTAGAAAGCTTTTTAAAAGAACAAAAAAAATATAAGTATAGCTTATTAGGATTAATAGGTGTTGCTATTCAAAAACCAATTAAAAGAAATAATCACTATTTTTGTTCTGAGTTTATATCACATCTTTTAATAAAAAGTAATATTTATGACTCTGATAAAATTCCTGGGTTAACAAAACCAAGTGATTTACTTAATATAACTCATAAAGAGTTCATATATGAAGGATTAGCTTATGAATATAATAGCAAATATTCTAATTTGATGTATTGAAAAAAACTGAGAGTAATAATCTCAGTTTTTTAGTTTATGAACTTATGCTTATATCATCTTCTTTATTAGATTTAAATAGATCTTTTAAAAAATTATATATTTTAAATAACTTTGGAAAAGCTCTTTCTTCTTCTATCCTATTCTTAAATTCAGTCATCTTCATTATAGGCTCTAAAAGTGATATTGTATCTTCATATCCTTCTTTTATCCTATTCTTCTTTGCTGAATCATCTAAATTCAAAGTGCCATTTATCACACTTTCATTTAAATTCCTTGGATATATTTCTATAATCTTTGTATTTGGATATAATGATCTATCAATCCTTGCTTCTTTTGACAACATTACTACAATTATTATATCGCAACCTTCGCCATAAACAGGCTGGATAGGTGTATTATCCGAAATACCTCCATCTATATATTTACATCCAAACAATTCGGTTGGTTCATATATTAAAGGTAAAGATGCTGATGCTATAACAATTTCTTTTCCTATATCTTCTGTAAAATCATTTATTTTAAAATATTTCACTTTAAAGTCTGGTAATTCAGTACAAGCCGCATAGCAAATCTTGTTATTACTTTTCATTAAGCTTATATCTAAATACTTATTTATTATCTCTTTTGCTCCATCTTTTGAAACTGCGCCTTCTTCTATCTTTTGACTCATATATTTTTTGGCTATATTTAGATTTTTCCCACCAAGTATGAGTCCAACTCCTTTTTTAAGTAATTCAAATTTACTAATAGGAATAAGCTTATCTATAGTTACTTCCTCCCATAGTGCTTCTGCATCTTTCATATTATTTTGTGCAAATAATACTGCATTAAAAGCTCCAATTGATGTTCCAGAAAATACTTCTATGTATTTATCAATCCTAAGTTCATTTAATGCCTTCCAAACCCCAAGCTCATATGCTCCTTTTCCTCCCCCTCCAGACAATACCAATCCTATTTTCATGTTGATCCCCTCTTTTTTAAAAGTTTGCAAATCTTATATCTATTATATAATTAATATTTAAATTTTGTTAATTATACTTTTTATTTAATTTTATGATGCAAATTTACTTTTATATTCTTCCCAAATTTTCCATTTTGATTCATTAAATTAATAACTATCATGATTATAATAAAAAAACACCTTAAAATTTTTATTTTAAGGTGTTTTTTAATAGTATAAACTATTTAATTGAGCTTTTTGCTAATTCAACTAAATCTGCAAAAGCTTTTGGATCGTTTATAGCTATTTCTGATAACATTTTTCTGTTCATATCAATTCCAGCTAATTTAATTCCGTTCATGAATTTTGAATATGAAAGTCCATTCATTCTTGAAGCAGCATTAATTCTTGCTATCCAAAGTCTTCTAAAATCTCTTTTCTTTAATCTTCTTCCAACATAAGCATTTCTTAAAGCTCTTATTACTGATTCATTAGCAGTTTTAAATAATCTGCTTTTTCCACCGTAGTAACCTTTTGCAAGCTTTAATACTTTTTTATGATTCTTACGAGCATTTACCGCTCTTTTAACTCTAGCCATGTTTAATCCTCCTAAAAACCTCTATATTATAGGTATGGTAATAATTTCTTCATTGCTTTTTCTTGAGTAGTTGAAACATAAGCACTTTTTCTTAAGTTTCTCTTTCTCTTAGAACTTTTCTTTGTTAATATATGACTCTTAAAAGCCTTAGCTCTTTTTAATTTTCCAGTTCCAGTTTTCTTAAATCTCTTTGCTGCACCTCTGTGGGTTTTCATTTTTGGCATGATACTTATCTCCTCTCAAGTTACGCTTTTTTAGGGCCTAAAACCATTGTCATATTTCTACCTTCATGCTTAGCAGGCTTTTCAACAACACAAACGTCTTCTAATTTAGAAACAAAGTTATCTAATATTTTTTGTCCAATATGTCCTAATTGTGCTTCTCTTCCTTTAAATCTAACAGTGATTTTAACTTTATCCCCGTCTAATAAAAACTTTCTAGCATTCTTTGCTTTTATTGCAATATCATTTTCTTCAATTGTAAGACTACATCTTATTTCTTTAAGAGTAGTTACTTTTTGCTTTTTCTTAGCTTCTTTTTCTTTCTTTGATTGCTCATAAATATACTTACCTAAATCCATTATTTTACATACTGGTGGATTAGCATTTGGAGAAATCATAACTAAATCTAATTCTTTCTCATCAGCAATTCTTTGAGCTTCCTTTGTTTGAAGTACACCTAATTGATTTCCTTCTGAATCAATCACTCTAACTTCCTTAACTCTTATATTTTCATTACAAGTAAAATCCTTACTTATACCAAGTCACCTCCAAAATTTTAAATACAAACACAACAAAAATAGAGGACATATTATGCCGCCCTCTAGTACTTATAAAAAACTAGTTAAAATAACTAGAAATTATTACAAACTACATTACCCTACTAAGCATTGCCGTAAGGTGAGAAACGGCAGTTTCTTCTTAAATCCATTACTTATTCTATCATTCTTTTTTTATCGTGTCAATCTTTTTACATTATTTATTATTTACAATTATATCATATATTATACTATATAACTTTTTATTTTTATATAGCCCTTTATGTATTTATTTTTCCGTATAAATTTACATAACATCTGATAATAA
Organism: Clostridium sp. D46t1_190503_E9; assembly: GCF_015555225.1. Taxonomy (NCBI): domain Bacteria; kingdom Bacillati; phylum Bacillota; class Clostridia; order Eubacteriales; family Clostridiaceae; genus Clostridium; species Clostridium sp. D46t1_190503_E9. The sequence continues at coordinate 10,803 of NZ_JADNKB010000005.1, read as the reverse complement.
CCATATTATCTTCTTTTAATGCAATTATAATCTATACTACTCGATTTCTCCTGTATAATCTAAAATCCCTCCTCTTAAATTATATAAGTTACTAAATCCTTCTTCCTCTAATATAGAGCAAGCAACACTACTTCTCATTCCTACCTTGCAATAAACTAAAATAGGCTTATCTTTATATTCTTCTATCTCATCTAGTTCCCACTCTAGTTCATCTACAGGTATATTTATAGAATTTATTATCTTTGATTCCTTAAATTCATTTGGTCTTCTTACATCTAATATTAATAAATCTTTTTTATCTTTAATTAACTTTTGAGCTTGCTCATTATTAATTGATTTTATATTACTCATATGTTTACCTCTTGTTTTTATTATTTTCTACTATTATAATCCTTAAATACTATCAGTACAACTTATTATATAGAAGTAATTATTATCTATTTATAAATAAAAAAATAAAGGAGATTATAAAATATATTAACTTATAAATAAAAAAATAAAGGAGATTATAAAATATATTAACTAATATATTTTCTCTCCTAAATTCTATAATTATTAATTAAATTCTTCTATTCTTATTAAATTATTAATCTTATACACAGAGTTCAATTTGCATATACTATCTATAGATTCAATTATATTTTCTTCCTTAGTATAATGTGTAACTAAAACTAAAGTAACCTTATTTTCATTATCATTATCTATTCCTTTTTGTATAACTGAAAGTAAGCTGACATTCATCCCACCAAATACTGAAGTTATTTCACCTAAAACACCTGGTCTATCTTCTACTGTTAGCCTTATATAATATTTACTTGTTATCTCTCTTATACTCCCGATTTCTTTATCCCACAAATTATTTTTCACTACTGGATTTAGGTTGTCTATATCGATATTACTTCTTAATATTGATACAATATCAGATACTACTGCACTTCCTGTTGGTAAGTCTCCAGCACCTCTACCATAAAACATTAAGTCTCCTACAGCATTTCCTTTTATAAAAATTGCATTAAAAGAATCGTAAACATTTGCTAAGGGATGATTTTGTGGTATCATCGTTGGATGCACTCTTAGTTCAAGCCTTCCATCATTATCTTTAACTATAGCCAATAATTTTATTACCTTTTTGAATTCCCTAGCATACTGTATATCTATTGATTCAATATTTGTTATTCCTTCTCTATATACATTTTCAACTTCTATTTTAGTTCCAAATGCAAGAGAGGATAATATGGCTAATTTATATTGAGAATCAAATCCTTCAATATCTGATGTTGGATCTGCTTCAGCATATCCCATTTCTTGAGCCTGATGTAAAGCTTCATCAAAACTTAAATTATCAAATTCCATTTTTGTTAATATATAATTAGTTGTTCCATTTACTACTCCATATAGCCTTTCTACTTTATTAGCTGTTAAGCTCTCATTTATTCCATTTATTATTGGAATTCCACCTGCAACGCTAGCTTCATAGTTAAACATAACACCTTCACTATCAGCTTTTTCAAAAAGCTCATCCCCACCAGTAGCTAAAAGCATTTTATTTGCCGTAACAATATGTTTTTTTCTTTTCATAGATTCTATCATATATTCTCTAGCTGGTTCAATTCCACCCATTACTTCTACTACAATTTTAATTGAATCATCATTAATAATTTCATTAAAATCTGTTGTTAGAAGTTCTTTAGGTATATCTATAGATCTATCTTTTTCTAAATCTCTAACTAATATTTTTGCTACCTCTACCTCGTAACCTGATCTTTTCATAATTTCTTCTTTGTTTGAATTTAATATCATCCAGACGCCGCGTCCAACATTGCCTAGCCCCATTAAAGCAATTTTGACCTTTTTCATCTTAATTCCCCCTTATTTAGTTTGCTTATTGCTAATATATCTATTATACTAATTAATCCATATTTTTACTATTACTAGTTCTAATTTAAAAGAAAAAACTCATTCTGCATATATATGTAGAATGAGTTTAAAACTAAAGTTATTTATTAATCTATTGGATCATCAAAACCTAGTAACGCAGTAAAGAAATATCCCGCTACATAAGAGACTAATACACCTATTAAGAAAACTAGCATTTTACCATCTGCTATTAGTAAAGCTAAAGGTAAACCTGAAACCCCTATAGCTACAGATCCAACTTTTAAAAAGGCCATTACAGCCCCACCAACTCCGGCACCTAAACATGCTCCTAAAAATGGCTTACCTAATGGTAATGTAACACCATAAATTAATGGCTCTCCTATTCCTAAAAAACCTGGAATCAATCCATTTTGAGCGGTTTTCTTTAATCTTTGATTTTTAGTTTTAACTACTACGGCAATAGTGGCACCAACTTGTGCCATACCTGCTGTTGCAAGTATAGGTAGCAGTACTGTATATCCTGCATTTGCTATTAAGTCAGCATGTATAGGTGTTAACGCTTGATGCATTCCTGTCATAACTAATGGTAAGAATAATGCCCCTGAAACTGCTCCTGAAAGAACAGAAACTATAGTATTATCAGAAGATATTGTTTGAGCTACTATAAACCCAATTCCATCCGAAATAAATCCACCAACTGGTTGTAAAATAAATAATGCTGCTAAAACTGATAATGATAATGTTATTAAAGGAGTTATAAATAAATCTAATACATCTGGAACAAATCTTCTACAAGCCTTTTCAATAAATACAGATAATAATACAACTAGTATAACAGAAATAATTCCACCTCTACCTGGAGTTAAAACTTTTCCAAATAAAGTTATATTCGCTAATGCTGAAGATGATAGTATTCCTCCTAAAACTCCACCCATCATTGGCATTTGTGAACCAAACTCTTTAGCTGCATTTACACCAACTAAGATAGACAATATTGAAAATACTCCATTTCCTATTAATCCTATAATTTGACCTGCTGATGTTGTCTTATATGAATCTCCAAATTGAACATTACATATATTGTTTACAGCTAGAACAAGCCCGCATGCTACAAATAGAGGAATTAAAGGAATAAATATATTTCCTAATTTTCTTAAAGCATTTTTTACTGGCGTATTATTTTTACTTTTCAAATTAGCTTTTGTAGCTTTTACAGCCTCATCACCAATTAACATTGATATTCCTGTTATTTTTCTTACTTCTTCTGCTACTTTAGCTGCCTTTCCAGGTCCATATATAACCTGAACTTGTCCATTTGACATAACAGCCCCTAAGGCACCATCAGATTTTTTTATTTTTGCAATATCAACCATTTCAATATTCTCAAGTTCTAATCTGCATCGTGTCATACAATTATTAACTGATTTTATATTGTCTTTTCCACCAACTAGTTCTATTAGTTGCTTTGCAATTTCTTGATTTGTCATAAAAATCACCCCTTATAAATAATAATATAATTCCTAGATTACCATGAAACTTTATTATTCTTCGTTCATATACCCCTCCTCTAAATTATCGATATTTAAAATTCCATCTTATGTTTTAAACCCACTATATTTATATGACCTTTATATTTGATATATAATAAATATTTAATATACTATTAGCTTTAAAAAATCATAAATCTAAACTTAATATACTAAACCCAATCAAAAATAATAAACACTTTTTATTTTGCAAATTAAATATGTTAATATTATAATGTTAACATTAATTATTTTAAGTAATTTTATAATACTAGTTAACAATTGGAGGACCATTTATATGCATATATCAGAAAAGCTACCTCAAGAAACTTCTAGAGAGTATGCTTATAGAGTCATATTAAATAACATTATTTCTTTAGATTTAAAACCTGGAACAATGGTTAGTGAAAATGAATTATCTTCACAGCTAGGTCTCTCAAGAACCCCTGTAAGAGAAGCAATGATTGAACTTTTCAGAATCAAATTAGTAGAAATTCTACCTCAAAGAGGAAGTAAAGTATCATTAGTTGATTATAATCTTGTTGAAGAAGCTAACTTCATGCGTTTAGCCTTAGAAACAGCTATTGTTGAGTATGCTTGTAACAATTGCAAATCAATAAACTTTGAGAAATTAGATGAAAATCTTAATTTACAAAAATTCTATATGAATCAAAATAATCCTGAAAAACTTTTAGAATTAGATAATTCTTTTCATAAAGAATTATTTAATCTATGTAATAAATCTCAATGCTATAATCTTATGAAAAGTATGAGCGCGCATTTTGACCGTGTTAGAAATATGAGCGCATATATGTTAAAGGATACTAATACTTATGAAGAACATGTACAACTACTTAATGCTATAAAAAATTCAAATAAAGATAAGGCTTTAGAAATTATTAAATCTCATTTAGAAAAATTTAGAATCCACGAAATTGAACTAAAAAAACTTCATCCTGAATATTTCGTAAATACGCCTATATAAAATACGTTATATAAAAAAGACAATCTTACCATTTAGTAAAATTGTCTTTTTAATAATAAGTTAAAAATTATAGATAAATGCTAATTATTTATTCTCTAATTTAAAATTAAAATATTCTATAGCATTTCTATAGGAAATATCTTTTGCAATATTAGCAATTCTATTTATATCATTAGGATACTCACCTTTTACAACCCAATCTCCCAATAAATTACACAAAATTCTTCTAAAATATTCATGCCGTGTATATGAAAGAAAACTTCTTGAATCAGTTAACATCCCCACGAAGTTAGCTAATAGTCCGAAATTTGCTAAAGATATCATTTGCTGTTCTATACCTATTTTATGATCATTAAACCACCATGCTGCACCATGCTGCACCTTACTTTTTATACCTTCTTCTTGAAAACATCCAGCCAAAGAATCAATTATTGCATTATCATTGGGATTCAAGCTATATAAAATTGTTTTTGGTAATTCATTTACACAATTTAATGCATCTAAAAATTTTATTAATTCATCTGCTGGAAAAACATTATCAATACAATCAAAGCCTGTATTGGGTCCCAAATTTTTATATGATATCTCATTATTATCTCGTCTTACTCCAAAATGCAGTTGCATTACCCAATTTAATTTATGATACTCCTTACCAGAAAACAATAAAAATGCTGTTTTAAATTGATGTTGCTCTTCCTTAGATATCTTTTCTCCTGATAATCTCCTTTGAAATATATTTTCAGCAGTTTTATAATCTACTTTTTTAAACATTACATAACTTAATCCATGATCACTAGTTTTACACCCCATACTATTAAAATATTCCATTTGCTTTTTTAAAGCAACCTTTAAATCATCAAAGGATTTAATTGCAATTTTAGTAACATTAGATAGTTTATCAATATAATCTAAATAATCATCTTTCTCTATATCCATTGCTTTATCTGGACGCCATGCTGGTATAACTTGAACGCCAAAGCCCTCATCTTCTAAAATCCTTTTATGCCAAATTAGGCTGTCAATCGGGTCATCAGTTGTGCATATAATTCTAACATTACTATTTTTAATTATGCTTTTTACACTCATTGAACTTTCTTGTAATTTTTTATTACATAAAGTCCAAACCTCCTCAGCAGTTTCTTTATTTAAACATCCATCATAGTCAAAATATCTTTTCAATTCTAAATGACTCCAATGATATAATGGATTACCAATTGCCTTTTCAAGAGTTTCTGCCCACTTTTGAAATTTCTCTCTATCACTTGCATTTCCAGTTATATATTTTTCTTCTACACCATTAGCACGCATTAATCGCCATTTATAATGATCTCCACCTAACCAAAGCTCTGTTATATTTTGAAATCTTTTATCTTCTGCTATTTCTTTTGAGTCTAAATGGCAATGATAATCAACAATTGGCATATCTTCTATATAATTATGATATAATTTTTTTGCCACATCAGAATTTAATAAAAAATCTTCATTCATAAATTGATCCATACACTTCCCCCCATATTGATATATCATTAAATCTAAGCTTTATAGTAATCACCTTCAAAAAACTTAAGCAATATTTCTAAAAACAACTACTCGTATTTATACCAAATATCTTTCTAATGTTCTTTGAACAGCACCAGTATCACTTATCATTTCTTTAAAATATCTTTCAACTAAATCTCCTAACCCAACTTCGTATAAATCTACTCCAAAAATTAATTTATTCTCTAATATAGGCTTAATTTTTTCATGAATATCTAATTCATCTTCACTGATAGTTATCCCTGAGATATGCGGATAAAGCACATCTAACAGCGGATCTGGACTTAAGGTAAATGAATTTCCGTTATCATCAATTCCCATTAAGTATCTTAGCCATCCTGCAAATACTAGAGGTATATATAACAAATTATTAATTGGCATCCCCTTCCCTTTATATGCTTTTATTGTTTCACCAAATCTTATAGCTAATTTCTGTGATGTATCAGTTGCTATACGTTGAGGTGTATCAGGTAAAAAAGGATTAGGAATTCGTACATTTAAGACTTCATTAATAAAGTCCTTAGGGTTTATAATTTCTGGATCTACAACAACTGGAAGTCCTTCAATATACCCAATATTTTCAACTAATTTTCTAAGTATAGGGTTTTTCATTTCATCAGAAATCAAATTATAACCTAATAAACATCCGAAAATTGCAAGTGTTGTATGCAAAGGATTCAGGCATGTACAAACTTTCATTTTTTCCACCTTATCTACGGTACAACGATCAGTATATATAACTCCACCTTGCTCTAAATTTATTTTCCCATTTGGGAAATTATCTTCAATTACAAGATATTCAGATTCTTCAGCATTAACAAATGGAGCAACATATGTTTTTTTAGAAGTTATTATTTGTTCAATATCTTCAATTGAATCTCTTTTAAGAATTTCATGCACTAATTCATTTGGCCTAGGTGTAATTTTATCAATCATTGTCCATGGAAAAGAAACCTTATTTTTATCATTAACATATTTAACAAACTCTTTTTCAACAACTTTATTCTCTGTCCATGCAATTGCAAAGGCTGATATAGCTTGATACAATTTGTCTCCATTGTGAGAACAGTTATCCATACTTACCATCGCTATTGGAAGTTGTCCACTTTTAAAACGCTCATATAATAATGCAGTAACTTTTCCAATATAACTTTTAGGATTTGTAGGACCATTAATCATATCTTCTTGAACTAAAGGTAAAAGCATATTTTTTGCATCAACCAATAAATATCCCTTTTCCGTTATTGTAAAACTCACCATCTTTAAAGAAGGGTTAGAAAAAATTTCTTTTAATCTTTTGAAATCTTCTTTATTCTCAGTATCTAACTCAAGTGCTTCAGTAACACTACCTATAACTGTTTTTTCCAAAGTTCCATCTGATTTTAGAGTCATTAAAATACTATAATTATCGTGGGATTTATACATTTTGCTAATAATCTCGTAATCATAGCCTTCTGCAACAATTAACCCTTTATCTAAAATATTTTTGTTTAGTAGATTTTGAACAACATTTGCTTGGAAAGCTCTAAATATATTTCCTGCTCCAAAATGAATCCATTCAGGTGATTCTTTTGTTTTTTTAATAACCTTCTCCCTCTCATATTCAGGAAGCTTATAATTTTTATCCACCCATAATCGTTTATTTTTCAAACCTTCTTCATTTAATTTCATAAATTCCTCCGCTTATATAAAAGTTTAATTAAAAAGATTCCATGATAAACTTCTTAAGTCTAATAATATATTTCAAAACAGTCGCTTATTGTTTTTTCTAAATAAAGTCTTTTAAAATAATAATTCTTTAATTCCAAAGATTGATGCTTTCATCATTGCCTTATGTGATAAACTTTCAATTTCCTCAAACTTTTTATATTTTAACAAATTCTCATTAACCATCCACGACCCACCACAAGCAATTACTTTATCATAATCCAAGTATTCTAATAAATTATCTTCAGTTATTCCACCTGTTGGCATGAACATCATTTCATAAAATGGAGCTGATAGAGCTTTAATTGCCTTTAGTCCACCAGAGGCTTCAGCTGGAAAAAATTTAATCACTTTTATCCCTAGGTTAGTTGCTCTCTGTATATCTGTTGCATTTGAACACCCTGGTATTGTAATTATTCCATTATCTTGACAAAATCTAATAACGTTTTCATCAAATCCAGGTGAAACAATAAACTTTGCCCCTGATTCAATAGCTTTTTTTGCTTGCTTAACATTAATAATTGTTCCAGCTCCAACAATCATATCCGGAAACTTTTTAAGCATTTTAATCATACACTCACATGCGGCTTCTGTTCTAAAAGTAATTTCTGCAATAGGTAAACCTGCATTACATAAAGCTTTTGCTAAGGGGATTGCATCTTCGACATTATCAAGTCTTACAACTGGAACTATTCTATATTCTTGTATTTTTTTTAAAATATCCATAATATCTCCTCTATTTATATAGCTTTTTACTCATCTTATAAGATACTCTTGACTATCTAACAGCGCTTTCACATCGCAAATTTTTTCATACATATTATCTCCCCTAATACAACACTTATATGTAGCGCTTGCCACACCTAAATTTATTGTATCATTAGGATTCATCTCATTTATTAGACCATATAGAGCACCTGCTACAAAAGCATCTCCACTCCCAACTCTGTCTAAGATTGGCGTTGTTAACAATTTAGATTCATAAAAATCATCAATCAAACAATATGCCTTATAACTATTTAATTGATTTATATCAATCTTACGATCTGTATGGAAAATACCTTTTAACTTAAATTTTTCTTTCAATATTTCCATTCTTCTTTTTATATCATAAACAGTTGCATTTTCTTTGTTAAACATTTCAAAATCTTCATCATACGTAAGTAAAGGCTCAATGCCAAAACAATAATCAACATCTTCAACAAATTCTGAAAACTTAATTTTAGCATCTTTAATGGATATCATTTTTCTTCTTAAATTAAGATCCATGCTTATAACTATATTTCTTTTTTTTGCTTCCATAATTAAAAATTCTAAAATTACTCTAACCTGCTGTGAAATAGATGCTGTAATTCCACTAAAGTGAAAATGAGTGATATTTTCGAATAGGCTATTTACATCAATTTGTTCCAACTGAATATCGTTTATACTGGTATTTTTTCTATCATAATAAATATTATTATTTTTCAAGCCATATCCTTCTTCTAAATAATAAAGTCCTATACGATTACCAACCCTGAAAATATTTCTTATATCAATATTAAACATATTTAAATACTCGATTAACCCATCTCCCAAAGCGTCATTGGGTAATCCAGTTAAAATTTTAGTTTCAATACCAAATCCCTGCAAAGCTTTGGCTACATTAACCTCTGACCCACCATAATTTAAAGTTGCCATAACATTATCTCCTAGTTTACCATAATCCACAGGAGTTATTCTTATAAGTGGTTCCCCAAAGAATAATATTTTTTTCATATCAATATCCTTCTTTTCTATTGATGTTGTAATTTTTCTTTTTGAATTGCTTCCCACAAACCATTTAAGTAACAAGCACCCATAGCCCTATCATATAATCCGTAACCAGGCATAGATACTTCCCCCCAAACTGCTCTACCATGATCTGGACGAATAACACCATTAAAATTTATATCATCCAATGCTTTCATAATCTTATACATATCCATAGATCCATCACTTGAAAGGTGTGCAGCCTCCTCAAAATTTCTATAGCTGTTATATTTTAAATTTCTTACATGTGCAAACGGAATTCTTCCCTCTAGAGAATGTATAATATCGATAATATCATTTTCTGGGTTCGATCCTAAAGATCCTGTACATAGAGTTACTCCATTATATTTTGTATCTACCGCATTCATTAATTTCATTATTTTTTCTTTACTAGAAATAATTCTAGATAATCCAAAAACTGGCCAAGCAGGGTCATCGGGATGTATAGCCATATAAATATTATATTTCTCACAAGTAGGCATTATCCTTTTTAAAAAATAAACTAAATTATCAAACAATTTTGTTTCATCAACATCCTTATAAGCATCAAATAATTCTTTTATCTTATTCATACGTTCTGGTTCCCATCCTGGTAACATATATCCATTAGATTTACCTGTCAAAGAATCGAACATTTCAGTTGGATTTATCTTATCAATTACCTCCTGATCATATGCTAATACTGTTGAGCCGTCTGGTCTTTTTTTAGCTAAATCACTTCTTGTCCAATCAAATACAGGCATAAAATTATAACATACAATATGAATATCTTCTTTAGCAATATTCTCAAGACTTTTAATGTAATTATCAATATATATTTCTCTATCATCTCTTCCTATTTTAATTGAGTCATGAATATTTACACTTTCTATAGCACTAATTTTTAATCCTGCCTTTTCAACAAGATATTTCATATCTTTAATTTCATCTTGACTCCAAACTTCACCAGGTAACTTATTATATAATGAAGTAACAACACCTGTAACCCCTGGAATTTGCCTAATTTGTTCTAGTTGAACACTGTCTTGATTTGGTCCAAACCAACGCAATGTCATTTCCATATATACCCCTCCTAAAATTTACTTTCTAAATAAATAATATAACTTGCATACTAGTATGTCAATAAATCTTTAACTGTTTAGTATTATATTCACGGAATAAAAATTATAAATCCTTAATAAGTATAAAGAATAAAATACACATAATTAGTACTTCTTGAGATAATAAAAAAGGTAAAGAGTTAATCACTCTTTACCTTTTTTATTATCTCTTACCAGCGTCAAATGGTTCTCCAGATGCCTTTGGTGCTTGTGATGATTTAGAGAATAAAACTAACGCTATTAAAGTTACCACATATGGGAATATCTTTAATAATAC